>CAZXVY010000226.1:0-4923 GCA_964644115.1 uncultured Terriglobales bacterium | reverse complement strand
TCCGACCAGTACAACATGTACGAGCTGGTGAGCGTGCTGCGCGCCTGCCATCTCATGCTTTCGTCGCGCTACCACGGCATTGTGACCACCATGCCCGGGCTGGTGGCGTCCGCGGGCATCACCATGGACGAACGCATCCGCAACCTGATGCACGAGCGCGGACACCAGCACCTGCTGCTCACCGTGGACGACCCCGAACTCGAAGGCAAGCTGCGCGGCGTGCTCGACCGGCTGTGCCGTGAGCGCGAGGCCGTGGCCGACGGCATCGGGCGCAGCGTGGTGCGCAACCTGAAGACCATGGCACGCATGGGCGTCCACTTCGAGGAGCACGTGCAGCAGCGCTATCCCGATTTTCCCTTCCGTTCGGGACAACTAAGCTGGGAGGACTACCTGCCTCCGCTCAGCCCCGGCCTCCGGAAACTGGTCGAAAGCCACGGCGGATGAACTTCCTGGAAAACATTCTGCAGCAACTGGCCGGCGAGCCTGCGCGCGTGGTGCTTCAGGAAACTCGCGACGGCAAACTTCTTTCAGCGACCGCCGGAGAACTCTTGGGCATGGTCGGCGCCGCGCGCGCGTTCCTGCGCGGTGCCGGGCTCAAGCAGGGCGACCGCTGCGCGCTGCTGGCGCACAACGGCATCCGCTGGACGGCGCTCGACCTCGCCATCATGGCCCAGGGCGCTATCGTGGTCCCGCTCTACGCCCGCCAGGCCACCAAAGAACTGGTGGGCATGATGAAGGACTGCGCACCCTCCCTTCTCTGCTGCGCCGACGCCTCTTTACGCGACGCGGTTCAGAAGGAGTGGCCGGAGGCGCCGCGCGCGGTGTTGTTCGACGAAATCTTCGCAGCGCAGAGCGACAGCGGCTCAGCGCCCGCGGCGCTTTCCGACGCAGGCGCGGTCACCATCCTCTATACCTCCGGCACTTCGGGCGAACCTAAGGGCGTCGTCCTCAACGCCGGCAACCTGAACCACATGATTCCCTGCACCGGCGCGCGCCTGGATTTACTGATGGGCGGCGCGCGCTCTGGGCCCGACCGCATCTTCCACTATCTGCCTTGCTGTTTTGCCGGATCGTGGATTCTGATGCTCACCGCGCTCTCGCGCAACAGCGTGCTCACGCTCTCCACCGACCTCAGCAAACTCGCCGACGAGTTGAAGCTGGCGGCGCCCGACTACTTCCTTAACGTCCCGGCATTGCTGGAGCGGGTGCGCCGCGGAATTGAGGAACAACTTGCGCAACTCGGCAGGTTTGCGCGCAGCGTCTTCACTCAGGGCCGCGCCGCGTGGCTGCGCCGGCGCGAAGGCAAGCCTGCGGGCTTCGACTTCGTCTGGCTCGCACTGGCCGAAGGCCTGGTGTTCCCCGCCATCCGCAAGAAGATCGGGCCGAACTTGCGCGCGCTGATTTGCGGCTCCGCGCCCCTGGCCGTCGAGACCCAGCTCTTCTTCATGATGCTCGGACTTCCCGTGTTGCAGGTCTATGGGCTCACGGAGACCACCGCCATCTGCACGCTCGATGACCCGCAGCGCGTCGTGCCCGGACGCGTGGGCCCGGCCATTCCGCAGGTGGAAATGAAGCTGGGCGGGAACAGCGAAATTCTGGTCCGCGGGCCCAATATTTTTCCCGGCTACTGGAACCGTCCGCAGGAAACGGCGGAGGTTTTGCGCGACGGCCCGGACGGGACCTGGTTTCACACTGGCGATCAGGGCGAAGTGGACGCTGCCGGCAACTGGCGCATCATCGGGCGGGTGAAGAACCTGATCATCCCCGCCTCCGGGCACAACATCGCGCCCGAACCCATCGAGGACGCGCTGCTCCAGCGGCTTCCCGGCGCGCAACAAATTGTGCTGGTGGGCAACGGCCGCAGCTTCCTGGCAGCGCTGATTACCGGCAGCGTTGCCCGCGAGCCAGCCCAGAGCGCGCTGGATGCGATCAACGACGGGCTGCCACACTACAAGCAGGTGCGCCGGTTCCACCTCATCGCTGAGCCTTTCACCATCGAGAGCGGCCTGCTCACCGCCAACGGCAAGCTGAAGCGGGACGTAATCGCGGTGCGGTTTGCCGTGGAGATTGAAGGGATGTATCGGGCTTAACCGTTCACCGCGGTGTCCTCTTGCCTTTTTCCTTTTGCCGTTTGCCTTGACTCAGAACGGGGCTAACTGCCCCTCGGTGGGCTCGGCTCAACAGAACCAGGGCTCGGTGAGATACGGAATCGTGACCCGCGGCGTGCCCGGAGGTACAGCAGGAAGCGCCGGCAACGACTGGTCGAGGGCGTGTCTTGCCAGCTTCCACGCTTCACTGAAGATAGCTCGCCGCTTCGATTCTCCCACAGCGTTCTGCTGTTCGATCATGGCGGCGACCTCGCGCTGGAGCTGGTCCACACGCGGGTCGGGGTGCCGCCAGCGATAGCTGAGCGCGACCTCGTCAAAGGGTCCAATCAGTTCCTGCACTTCCTCGAGTTCCAGCAGACGCGAGCGCGCGGTAATCAGCAGGCGAAGCATGAGCTGCACCGGGGGAACGTTCTCCACCAGGTCGAGGTCGGCCAGCGTGCGCAACAGCTCTTCGTAGCTTTCGAGCGTGGTCCAGGGCGTGAACGCGACGAAGGTGGGCGCGAACGCCAGGCCGGTTTCGCGCAACAATTCCACTACCCGGAAAAAGTCGGCGCGGGTGTGGCCCTTGTCGAGCAGCACGAGTTCGCGGTCGTCCAGCGACTCGACGGCGGTGGTGACAAAGGCGCAGCCGGTGTCGCGCAGCGTGGCCAGGTGCCGCGCCTGCTTGAGCAGATGCTCGACCTTGATGGTGACGTCGTAGCTGACCTGGGGATGCTCGCGGTGCAGCGCCTCCACCAGTTCCATTGCATGACGGACGCCGTTGAAGAAGTCGGGGTCTCCGAAGGCGATGTGCTGGGCGCCGGCCGCCACCTGCCTCCGTATGTCCTCCAGCACCACTTCCCGGTCCACGATGCGAAACTTGCCGCCATACACCGGCACGATGGGACAGTGGCGGCACAGGTGCTTGCATCCGCGGCTGGCCTCGGTGTAGCCGGCAGTGCGCTGCGTGCCGTCGGCAAGGACCAGGCGCGAGTACTCGCCAAGCGCGGGCAAGCCGCTGCGATCAGGCACACGGAACTGCTGCCGCTCCAGGCTGATCTCGGGCTCCGGTTGCGGCTGCGCCCCGTTTCCTCCTCCCGACGCGCGCAACCTTTGCGCCAGGGCCAGTAGGCCGGACTCGAACTCGCCTCCCAGAATCGTGGCCACACCCGACCGCCGCAGCATTTCCGCGTTCAGCGGCGCATAGAGGCCGTAGGCGCACAGGTGCGCTGCCGGATTCAACGCGCCCGCCCGGGCGATGACGCGCAGGGCAAGGCGCGTGGCGGTGTGCATGGGCAGGTAGAAAGCGATCAGGCCGGCGTCACGCACGGCCTCTTCGTTCAGAGGAGTTTGTGAAAGGTCGAGGACGCCCACGTAGAAGCCGTCTTCCCGCAGCCAGGCCGCAGGCGACGCCAGGCCGAAAGGCTGGTGGCCGGATTCGTAGGTGGAAATCAGGAGGACGTTCATCAGGCCGCATTTCCCCATTCCGAGCAAGGCCGAGGGAGCGAAGCGACTCGAGGGCGAGTCGAGGAAGCTCTACCCCAAACACAGCCTGCCCGAGGTAGGGGTTCCTCGACTCGTGCTACCTCACCGCATTCGGTCGCGCTCGCTCGGAATCACAAATCTCTAAGTCTTGCTCTGTGGCGGGACGAAGCCCGGCGGGAGGGCGGCGCCTTCACCGAAGAAGTACTCCTCCATCTGCTGGACGATGATCTCCTGCGCCTCTTTTTTCGCGGGGTTGAGGCGGTACTCGTTGATGACCATCTTGGCGTGTTCCTGCCACATCTTCCACGCCTCTTCGGAGACGTTTTCGTAGACGCGCTGGCCCAACTCGGTATCGAACGGAGGCTCGTCCAGCCCGGGCAGGTCCTTCTGAAACTTCACGCACTTCACCACCCGCTTACCTTCCGTCGAAATGGGGCCGGGCATGGGGCCGGAACAGGGCATAGGTGTTTCTCCTGGCGACGCTTCCCTTATTGTAACAGCGCCGGAGAGCGCGGCAGCGTCTCTGGCGGCGCGGAACTACAGCGCTTCGAAGCTAGCCGAGCCGTCCTCGCCCAGCGAGGCGTAGTACAGTTCGACCTGCTTGTCGCCGAACCTCTGCTTCAGTCCGGCGCTAGAGCGGCGCAGGTCCGCGATCATGCGCTCGCGGATGCGCGAAGGATCGTGCCCGAAGCGCGCTTCCAGGTACCAGCGGCAATCCTCGTGGGCGATCAGGACGAGCCTCGCCGGATCGACGAGATCAACAATGAACTTCACCCAGCGCCAGCCCGACCAGGAAAACTTGGGCAGGTAATCGGCGAGAATCAACAGTTGCGCCCCGCCCGGGACGGCGATCAGGGCGTAGTTATCGAGCCCAAGACCCTTTCTCAGAAATTCCTGAAAGTGCGGCTGGTAACGCGGATCGCTGCAATGGATGACGACCGCAGCGCCTTCGATTCCCGTTGGGCCAGCCTGCGTGCGGTAGAGCGTCGGCATGCCGAGATTCTACCGGATGATTCGCCGGCTCACTGGCGACCGGAGATCCCGGTAGCAGAGGGTTACGGCTTCGGGCGCTCCCGCTTTGACGGCTCGGGTGTGCTCCCGGCCGGGGACTCGGACGCCGTTCCTCCGTTGGTCTGCTGGCTTACGCCGAGCTGCGCCAGCACCGCGGGCAGGTTGAGTCCCAGCGCCTCCAGTTGCTGCAACAGGCTGAAAACGATGGTGGGACTGGTCTTGGCCAGCCGCGTCAGGCCGCCGCCGTCCCCGCCGCCTCCCTGGTCAATCACCACAACTTTGTCTATGTTGCCCAGCGGAGCGGCCACAGCGCCGAAAATTCCGGTTGACGCTTGCAGGA
>CAZXVY010000225.1:0-4924 GCA_964644115.1 uncultured Terriglobales bacterium | reverse complement strand
TGGAGCCTCCGGGCGAAGCTCTGCAGGTGGAGCGCGTACTGGCCACGGGGCGCGCCTTTCTGGCCATCACCGCGCTGGTGGCCATTTACGTGGACCCCGCGCAGCCGCATTTTGCCACCGCGGCCTACGCCCTGCTGGTCGGATACTTGGCCTACAGCACCGTGGTCCTGCTGCTGTTTCGGTCCCGCACCCGCTTCCAGCCCGGCCTGCGCCGCATGGTCCATGCCGCCGACATCTTCTGGCCCACCCTGCTCACCTTGTTCACCGAAGGCCCCAACAGCCCCTACTACCTGTTCTTCATTTTCGTTCTGCTGGCCGCGGCCTATCGCTGGGGATTTCCCGAGACCGTGGCCACCGCAGTCCTGGCCGTGGTGCTGATGCTGGGACAAGCTGCCGCCTTCGAGCGACTAGACCTGGCCGGCTCGCTGGGCGGCAGCCTGGGATGGAACCGGTTTGTGGTCCGTTCCGGATATCTCCTGATTCTGGGCTTCCTGCTGGGCTATCTGGCGGAAACCGAAAAGCGTTTGCGCGCTCAACTGGCGCTGGTGCCGCGCATCCTGGGCAAGGCGCGCGCCGAAATCGGACTGCGGGGCACGCTGCAGGGCACCCTGGACGAGCTGCTGCGCGTCTTTGCCGCGCGCCACGCCATCTTTGCGGTGGAGGAGACGGGCAGCGGACGCGTGTTCGTGTGGCACACGGGCAGCGGCGGTGGCGAGGCCTACGACGGACAGGCGCGCTACGCCGAAGTGGAGTCCGAGCAGCGCGGCGCCTACATGTTTCGCACCCAGGCGCACACCTTTCATGTGCTGCGCGGGTCGCGCTCCGGGGCTGCCGACATCCTGGCCCTGGACAAGGACGGCGGCCGCATCAGCGATGCCATCCAGGTTCCCGCCAGCTTCCAGCGCCAGTATCCCTTCCGCTCGCTGCTCGCCGCCTGGTTCGCATTCGGCGACGAATGGGCGGGCCGCATCTTTCTGGTGGACCCGGCTGCGGGCAGCGATCCCGAGGCCACGCTGCGCTTCCTGCAGAACCTGATGCGCCAGATTGGGCCTGCCATCTACAACGTCTACCTCACCCGCCGCATGCGTTCGCGCGCGGGCGCGGCCGAGCGCGCCCGCATGGCCCGCGAGCTGCACGACGGCACCATCCAGTCGCTGGTGGCCGCGGAAATGCGCCTCGAGGCCCTGCGCCGCAAGAACGCGGGCGAGCCGGCGGAAGAACTTACCCAGATCCAGCAGATTGTCCACCACGAAATCCTCAACCTGCGCGAACTCATGCGGCAGATGCGGCCGGTGGAGGTGGATCCCGGCAAACTGCTCGAGTTCCTGGCCAACATGGTGGACAAGTTCCGCCGCGAGACCGGCATTGCCGCCACCTTTCACGCCGAGCAGCCCGACTTGGTGTTGCCCGTCAATGTCTCCCGCGAGGTGGCCCGTCTGGTGCAGGAGGCGCTGATGAACGTGCTCAAGCACTCCAACGCCAACCGCGTGCTGGTGCGCCTGAGCACCCAGGACGGCGCCTGCAAGCTGGTGGTGGACGACGACGGCCGCGGCTTCGACTTCGCCGGCCGCCTCACCCAGGCCGAACTCGATGCCGCCCACAAGGGTCCCCTGGTCATCCGCGAGCGCGTGCGCTCCATCCGGGGACAGCTCACGATAGAATCCTATCCCGGCCGCGGCGCAAGGCTGGAGATCGCTTTCCCGCAGAAGGCCTACGACTAATGGAAAAGGGCGCGCCCAAAATCCGCATTCTCATCGCCGACGACCACGCCATCTTCCGCGACGGTCTGAAAAAACTGCTGGAATCCGAGGCAGACTTCACCGTGGTGGGCGAGGCCGGCGACGGCGCCGAAGCCATCAAGCTTGCCCAGAAGCTCAAGCCCGACATCCTGCTGCTCGACCTGGCCATGCCCCGCATGCCGGGCATGATGGCGCTGCGCGAACTCACCACCGCCGCCGTGCCCGTGCGTACCATCGTGCTCTCCGCCGCGGTGGGCAAGGAGCAGATCGTCGAAGCCCTGCAGCTTGGCGCCCGCGGCGTGGTGCTCAAGGAGTCCGCCACCCAGCAGCTCCTCAAGAGCATGCGCACGGTGATGGCCGGGGAATACTGGGTGGGGCGCGAAAGCGTCTCCGACCTGGTGCAATACCTGCGCGTGGCCTCCGGCGTCGCCTCCGGCGCCCAAAGGAAAAACTTCGGACTCACCCGCCGGGAACTGGAAATCGTGGGCACCATCGTCGCCGGCTATACCAACAAGGACATCGCCCAGAAGTTCTCCATCAGCGAAGACACCGTGAAGCACCACCTCACCAACATCTTCGACAAGGTGGGCGTTTCCACCCGCCTGGAACTGGCCCTGTTCGCCATCAACCACAACCTGGCCGAAGCCCCCTGAAACCGCGATTGACGATTGAGGAATTGACGATTGATGATTGAAGAAGCGTCTAGGGGCCGGTATTTGCAATCATCAATCGGCAATCATCAATCGACAATCCGTACCGGGTAATCTCCCGACCCCGTTTTTCCTCCCCCACCTTCGTGCCATCCCCCCACCCCCGGTGGGCCATTTCGGAATCTGCGCCGGGAATTTACTCTTCCACCAGTCGTAGGCGTGTACCCCCAGCGCCCGGATTGCCGGGCCAGACCCTTGGAGGCCGTTTTGGAACTCGTGAAAGAAGCTGCCACAGGCATTGCGCGCGCCCGCCGTTTTTCCCTGCAGTTGCCCGTGCGTTACCGCCCCATGGGCGCCAATGAATGGCACCAGGGCAAAACCGAAAACGTAAGCTGCAGCGGCATGCTCATTCGCGCCGGCGAGCGCATGGACGTCAACCAGCCCGTCGAAGTCGTCCTGGTACTGGAAGTGGACGTGGTCGGGGAAGTCTCGCCCGAGGTGCTTTGCCTCGGACAGGTGGTCCGCAAACTGGACCCGGTTCCCACCAGCCCGTTTGCCAAGCTGGCCGTTCGCATCCAGGATTATCACTTCCCGGGAGAAGCGCCCGCCGCCGTAGCCTGATTCGCGGCGCACCAGTTTTCCGCCGGATCGTGGTGATATCCAGCCCCGGCCCGCAGCAGCCGATCTCACCACCCCGGCCCACGAGGCCCCGATCTTCGGGGCCTCGCCTCCTTTTACCCTCACCCCAGGCGCCACCCTTGCCATCCGCTACAATGTCCGCTAGGTTTGTGTAGAGGCGGGCGCCCTCGCCCGCCCGGCCACCGCCAGCGCTTAGGCGCAGCTTGTGTGGCGCCGAGTCCCTTGACCCGGCGCCTCTCCGCCGCCGCCGCCCCTTCGTGAGACCTTCGTGACCTTCGTGGTTAGCTTTTTCTTCCTCTAGAATGAATACATGGCTGAAGTCCGCATCGGCACCGCGGGATGGTCCTACAAGGACTGGGAAGGCATCGTCTACCCGCACGGCATCCGTAAGACCGAGCATCCCGCCGCCTACCTGGCGCGCTTCTTCGACGTCATCGAAATCAACACCTCGTTCTACGGGCACATCCGCCCCGAACTGGGCAAGCTGTGGTGCAACAAGGCGGCGGCGGTGAATCCGGATTTCCTGTTTACGGCAAAGCTGCATCAGTCGTTCACCCACTCGCCCAACGCCGTGATGGAGCCGACTTCCGCCGCCACCCTGGCGCCCAATCCCGAAGACGAGCGCTTGGCCCGCGAAGGCCTGGACAGCATCGCCGGCGAGGGCCGCTTGGGTGCGCTGCTCATGCAGTTTCCCGTCTCCTTCAAGAACACCAACCCGAACCGCGACTATCTGGAGGGACTGCTCGGCCGCTTCGGCGGCTTTCCGCGCGTAGTTGAGGTGCGCCATTCCAGCTGGAACAACGAAGGCATCCTGCGCTACTTCGCGCAACAGGGCGTGGCCTTCTGCAACATTGACCAGCCGGTGCTGGGGAAGTCGCTCGCGCCCACCGCGCATGCCACCGCGCCCCTGGGCTACGTGCGCCTGCACGGCCGCAATTACGACCAGTGGTTTGACCCGCCCACCGGCGCCGACCGCTACAACTATCTCTACTCGGAGGCGGAACTCGCCGGCTGGCAGAAGACGATCCAGAGCCTGGCCGCGAAGACGGAAAGAGTTTTTGTCATCACCAACAACCACTTCGAAGGCAAGGCCGCGGTCAACGCCCTGCAGCTCAAACACGCGCTCACCGGCAGGCCCGTCGCCGCACCGGAAACCCTGCTGGCGCGCTATCCCGAGCTGGAAAAAATCGCCGCCCCGCCGGAAGGGCTGCTGTTCCGCGGCGCGTGACAGTCGGCAGTCGTCAGCAAAAGCACACCACGAAGGACACCAAGGTAAACACGAAGGCTACCTTCGCGTCCCTTCGTGTCCTTCGTGGTTACCTTTTTACTGCCGACTAGCGACTAACGACTAGCGACTGAATTTGAGTCCCCAGGGAACCTAACCTCATCCAATTACGTACGTCTAATAGGCAGAGAGTCGAAGGATCGGAGGAGAGCCATTATGGGCGCAGAATACAACAAGATTTCGGACAACACAGCCCTTCGCATTTCACTGATTGTCCTGGGTTTCGCAGTCTGGACCGCGGCGTCGGTAGGTTTCCTGGCGATGGCGCTATAACGCAAGCATCGAACCACAGAGGACACAGAGGTCACAGAGGGTACCTGAAGACGGACTCGAGTCAACCAACTCCCCCGTCTTCCTCTGTAATCTCTGTGTCCTCTGTGTTTTTCTGGTCGGAAGCTTCGGAGGGTACGGCCCCGCAGGTCAGGCCTGAGGTCTTTAACCCGTCTTCCTCTGTGTCTCTGTGCCTCTGTGGCTAATTTTTCCCTGCGGCCACCGGCACTTCCCGGCGCGCTCCGTAGCGGTGGGAAACTTCGAAGGATGGCACGGCACGTCGGGTCTGAGGTCTTTAACCCGTCTTCCTCTGTGTCTCTGTGCCTCTGTGGCTAATTTTT
>CAZXVY010000224.1:0-4932 GCA_964644115.1 uncultured Terriglobales bacterium | reverse complement strand
CGCCCGCGGCCAGGGCCTTGAGGATGGTCTCGTCGTCGGTGCCGCTGCCGGTGACGATGATGCGCAGGTCGGGCCGCGACACCTTCAGGCTGGCCATCAGGTCGAACAGGTTCTGCCCGCCGCGGCCGCCCAGCAGCACCAGGTCCACGTCGTCGCGCGCGCTCAGCTCGGCCAGGGTGGCCGACACCATGGAGAGATCGGGCTGCGATTCGAACAGCGAGCGGAAGCCCACCAGCCGCAGCGGGTCGCTTTCCACCACGGCGATTCGGACGTGCGGCTTCTTCGAGGCTGGGCTCATGGCTCCGCTCCTGCACCCTCAAATTCCCGCCCAGCATACCGTCAATCGCTGGCCATGGGAAGTGGCGCGCGCTAATTGGAGGTATCGGAGGTGCACCGACCATCGTGCAGCGGAAACTAGGGCGATGCCGGGCCCTGCTCCATCCGCGTGGAGCAATGGTTTCTGGTTTCTGGTTTCTCGTCCCTCCAGCAACGCGGGCGGATGCAACCTGACACCTGACACCTGACGCCCGACTCCTGCCTGCCAAACTTTTTCCTTTTTCCTTTTGCCTTTTTCCTTCAGACTTGCGTCATGCCGGTCTTTGCCGCGGTTGACATTGGAGCCAACTCGGTGCGGCTCAAGATTGCCCGCCTGCTGCGCCGCCGCCTGACGACCCTCGAGGAAGACCGCGAAGTGACCCGCCTGGGCGAGGCCGTGTTCGCCTCCGGGATGCTGGCCCCGCAGGCCATGGCGCAGACCATCCGCGTGCTGCAGCGCTTCCATCGCGCCGCCCAGAAGCATGGCGCCGACGCGGTGCGGGTGGTGGCCACCAGCGCGCTGCGCGACGCGCGCAACGGCGCCACCTTCCTGGAATGGGCGCGCGCCGCCACCGGCTGGCGTGTCGAGGTGATCTCCGGCCTGGACGAAGGACGCCTCATTCACCTCGGCATCCTCTCCAGCGGCATGCGCCTGCCTTCCGGCCCGGTGCTGCTCATGGACTTGGGCGGCGGAAGCTGCGAGCTCACCGTCTCCCGCCAGGGCCACATCCGCGAGACCGTGAGCCTGCCCATCGGCGCGGTGCGCCTGACCCGCGAGTTCCTGCGTCACGATCCCCCCAAGCGCTACGAAGTGGAGCGCATGCGCGGCTACATTGCCGAAGAGGTGGCGCGGGTGACGGAGCAGATTGCCTCCGCGCGGGTGCGGCTGATGTTGGCCACCTCGGGCACGGCCGCCGCCATGGCCGCTCATCAGGCCGCGGCCAAGGGCAAGCGCCCGGGCCGCATCATTGCGCAGAAGTCGGTAGTCAAGCTGGCCGCCAAACTGGCCAAGCTCGATCAGCAGCAGCGGCAACGGCTGCCGGGCATCGGGCCGAACCGGGCGCAGATCATCATCGCCGGCGCCACCGTGTTCGCCGAACTGATGCAGCGCTGCGAGCTGCGCGCCTTCCGCTACTCGCCGCTGGGACTGCGCGATGGCGTGCTGGCGGAAATGGCCGCGACCTCCGACCAAGGCTCGCGCTCGCGGCGGCAGATCGAGTCCGACCGCTGGGACGCTTTGCTGGCCGCCGGACGGCGCTACGACCTGGACATGGAGCACGCCTTGCAGGTGCGCGCGCTGGCGGTCCGCCTGTTCCGCGAGTTGCGCGCTGTGCACCGCCTTCCCCCGGAGTACGAAGAGTGGCTCTCCGCCGCGGCCATGCTGCATGAAGTGGGCAACTACGTGAACCGCACCGGACGCCATCGTCACGCCCACTACATCATCGCGCACTCGGAAATCTTCGGTTACACCAAGGCGCAGCGCCAGGTCATCGCCGCCATCGCGCGCTATCTGGGCAAGTCGCGGCCCGGCGCCGGCGACCCGGCGCTCAAGCCGCTCAGCGCGGCCGACCGCGCCCTGGTACCCAAGGCGGTGAGCCTGGTCCGCCTGGCGGCGGCGCTCAACCAGGGACGCCGCAAAGCGGTGCGCGCCCTGCGCGCGCGCGTGAAAGATGGCCGGGTTGTGCTCAAGCTCACCCCGCGTCCGCAAGCCGGCGCCGATTTGGAACTGTGGGCGCTGGACAAGGAGCGCGGCTATTTTCGCGAGGTCTTCGGGCGGGAACTCGCGGCCAAGCTCTCGTAAATCGTGCGCAGCAGTTTGGGCGTGACGCACCAGTGCAGCTCGCCGTTGCGGCGTCCCACTTCCACCTTGGCCACCGCGCCCTTCTTCAGGTCAATGAAGGCTTCGGCGGAGCCGCTGGAAATCAGGCGTCCCAGGAACTCGCTGAGGTTGGGATTGTGCCCCACCACCATGATGGACTCGTAGCGCTCGGAGCGCGTGAGCAGGTCGCGGAAGTCGCGGAAGTTGGCTGCCGGACGCAGCGCGTCGTCAAGCTGGAGCTTGCCCTCGTAGCCGATCTCGTTGCTCACCAGCGACGCAGTCTGCGTGGCCCGCTTGAGCGGGCTGGAAATCATCAGGTCCACGTGGACGTCCATCGCCGCCAGCGCCCGGCCTATGTGGCCGCATTGCGCGATGCCGTCGTCGTCGAGGGGACGCTTCTCGTCCTTGGCGGGCTCCGCCTTCGGTTCTCCGGCGTTGGCGTGGCGTAAGAAGTAGACGATCATTTTGTCGGCGTACGAATTCCCGGGAATTGTAGCTGCTAACAGCTTATCGCAAGATTAATATCCAGTGAATGGTTTCGGGTTTTCGGTTTTTGGTTTGTGGTTACCGAAAACCGAAAACCCACCACCGAAAACCCTTGTGTCCTCGGCGGTGGAAATCCGGAAACTGCAAACCGAAAACCCATAACCGTCGCGTCACAAAGGCACGTGCTGCCGGTCACAGACAGGGAGCCTTCCGTTCTTCGAGCCTAGAGGCACGTTCGGGCGCACGGGGAATTCATGCTGATTCCGGTAGGACTCCACGCCCGGGTAGTGGTCCCTCAGAACCGGGCGCGTGATCCGGTCCCGTGCGTCCGACGATAAATTCTTACCGAGGAGGATATTCCTTATGTTTGCGCGGATTCTTCAATTCGAGATGAAGCTGGAAAAAAAGGTGGAGTTTACCAAGGTGTTCAAGAACGAGATCCTGCCCATCCTCAAGAAGCAGGCCGGCTTCCTGGAAGTGCTGCCTCTGTTCCCGGAGATGCTGGATGACAGGAAGATGGTCAACATCAGCTTCTGGACCACCAAACTGGATGCCGAGCGCTACGAGAAGGCGTGGTATCCCAAGATTTACGACATCCTGAAGCCCTATCTGACCAGCCCGGTCACGGTGAAGTACTACACCGTGGACACCACGCTGTGCGAGCACTTCGAGAAGGCCCTGGTGGCCTGACGCTCTTCCCAGCAACACCGCCCGGGGCCATCGGCCCCGGGTTTTTCTTTTTGTCGTCCCTACGGGACTCGGGTTTCGGGTTTCGAGTTTCTGGTTTCAAGTTAAAGGCATTACGACTGCGGCCTTCGGCGGCGCTTCCCTCCTGGCGCAGCCTGCTGGATGGGCTGCGTGTTGCGAAATTTTTCGATGGCGCGGGCAGCGATCTCTTCCAGTTCTTGCCGGGTGGGGCGCTTGCGGAGGACATCCGACGGCCAAGGATTCACCACGGAGGACACTGAGGACACAGAGAGAGGCTTTGGTTTGGCTGGGGCTTGCGGCGCGCGCGGCTGGTCGGCGGCGGCTTCGGAAAGCCCGGCGGCTTGGGAAATCGCTTCCCATTCCGAGGCAGGCTGGCCGGCGTCCGCGGCCGGCGGGAGCTGCGCAGCCAGCTCGGGGTCGCCCTCGGCATCGTCCTCGGCGTTGTTCTCCGCGGGGCGGCGGGGGTTCTCGGCGTTGTTCTCCGCGGGGTTCTGGGCGGAGTTGAGGAACCAGGAGTCCTCGGGGTGCTCGTGGACGATTTCCTCCTTAAGGAAGGGCTCGAGGCGGGCGTGGCGGACGTTGGAGGAGGCGATCTGCATGAGCCAGAGGAGCAGCGAGGCCTGCTTGTTGTCAATGCGCTTTTCGAGGATGTACTCGGCCAAGCGGTTGAGGCCGTACTGCACGGAGTTGATGTCCTCGAGCACGGGGATGTCGGTGCGGATGAGCGCGCGGGTGACGGAGTAGTGGAAGTAGCAGTAGCGGCGTCCCCTCAAGCTGGGCGAGCCGCAGCGCAGGCCGGTTACCTTGATGTGGTGGCATTGAGGAATGTTGGGATCGATGGGCATTGGTTTCATCTCTCGTTTCTTTTTGGTATGTACCCCCCATCCCCTACCACCGGTTTTGAATGGAATCAAGCACTTACGCGGGGGGTATGGTCGTAAGTGAAAGACGGTGAAGGGGTTAAGCACTCGATATGTGAAAACAAAGGAGTTATAATTGCTTCGTAATACATGCTGCAATGATATAGTAAGTTTGTGGGCTTGTCAAGAGGAATTTTGTGTTTTATTCGCCTAATGAGATTAGGCGGAGTTTGGCTTGGCTTTGCACACTGCAGTTGGAATTACGAAGCCGGCTGTTACCAGACTCGCCGAAGAGAGGCATCTCAAAGTCCGCTGAGCAGAGGGGTTGACATGACGCTCGCATGGCGCCACCGATAGGTTCTGTCGTCGTAGGACCACCCTCGTTGTTCCATCATGTCCGCGAACGCAGTCCGGTCGATGTTGAGTGATCCGAGTGCGCCTGATTGCCATGCGTCAACAACGATTCGATTCAGGAGGTACTCACCATAGACCATTCCGCCTGGAGTCTCGTCGAGAATTCGCGTAATCGCCGCCTCAACATCGAACGGTTTGTTGACATCGACGGTCTTCGGCTTGCCTGTTTTTATGAATGTCAGTATTTGTTCACCAGCCAGAACGGATTGCTTGCCTTTCTTCTTGTGCATGGACCAAATCGGGTCGCCGACTTGAGAAATCGCGTCGCGCAAGTCCCCGCCTGCCTCGGCTGCAGCGGTCAAGATGGCATCAAAATACGCCATCGACCAA
>CAZXVY010000223.1:0-4942 GCA_964644115.1 uncultured Terriglobales bacterium | reverse complement strand
GTGGAGATGACGAAGCGGTTTCCGAGGCTTTATGGCGACACGAGCGCGCTGCTGACGTTGAATCGTTGCGGACATCTGCGCGACTGCCTCCAGCCGGGAATCGTCGATCGCATCGTCCACGGCAGCGACGTGCCAGTGCCGGTGCTGGCCCACCGGGCGTGGCTGAAGGGATTCTTCGATTGGGACACGTTTCGCCGTTGGCAGCGCCATCCAAACGTCCTCGAGCGCGATTACCAGTTGAAACGGGCGATGGGCTTTCCGGACGAAGTCTTCACGCGCATCCATTCGCTGCTGCGCCCCCGTCCGATGCCGCCCTCCTCGTAGAAACAAAAAAAACCGGGCGGCTTGGTCAGGGGATGACTCAGCCGCCCGGGGAATTTCGAATTCAATACAACGTGGGATTATGGGGAACTTCGCGGCCGGTTGTATCAAGCCGGCCTCGAAAACGGTTGGGCTAGAAAGAGCGATTTACGATTGCCCGAAATTCGGTCCCGTAATCCAAGGCGAGAAGACCACCACCCGGCGCAAGTGTCAACAGGCGGGGGCAATGTATTAACGTCAACCGCGGGCTGCATTAGATCGACTTTCTGTTGCCGACACGGGGCTTCGGGCACGGCGAGGGGAAGCCTCCCCCGCGGGACGCATCTTGCCACTACCACCATGCGGCGCACCGGGTCGTGGTCAGGCGCAACCCTCGTCCAAGATGTAGCTGCGACCGTGAGGTCGCGGGCTGGAGTCTCAACCGGAGACGAACTGGATTCCGACGACCAACCTCCAACGTCCCCGTCCCGCGACCTCACGGTCGCAGCTACGGATTAGCCGCCATTGCTCACCATGAGCTTGAGCACCCGACGGTTCGTAGCCGCGGCTACCATCGTCGATGAGAAATGCGGGTCAGGCCAGCCGAACCGCGGGCGCAGATTTCCAGCGACAACAAAGGGCGGATACACTTTGCGAATCCTGTCGACAAAAAAATTCGAGGAAAATTTCGCTCTCTCTCCAGATTCCTGTTTACAGACCCTCGTCGGTTGTTAGCATCCGCCCCGCTCCGCATGAAAAAAATCGAAGCCATCATCAAGCCTTTCAAGCTTGACGACGTGAAAGAAGCCTTGGCTGCGTTGGGCGTCGAAGGCATGACGGTGAGCGAAGTCAAAGGGTTCGGGCGGCAGAAAGGGCACACCGAGATTTACCGCGGCAGCGAGTACACGGTCGATTTTCTTCCCAAGATCAAAATCGAGATCGTTCTTGCCGACGACGCCGTTCCCGGCGCGCTCGAGGCCATCGTGAAGTCGGCCAAGACCGGCAAGATTGGCGACGGCAAGGTGTTCGTCAGTCCGATTGAGAATGCCATTCGCATTCGCACCGAGGAAAAGGGCGAACACGCCGTCTGACAGGTTTCCCGCTCGACGCGCGTCGGGACGGGGATTTTTTGTGAACTGACAGCAAAGCAAACTGAGCAACCACGGACCCACACCCCATGAGCAACGCCAAACCCGGCACTCCCAAAGCCGCCGAGATTCTCGACTACCTGGAATCCCTTCCGAACGCCAAACGCACTCCCAAAGCCGCCATCGACCTGGCCAAACAGCAGGGCGCCAAGATGGTCGACATCAAGTTCGTCGACACCTTCGGCACCTGGCAGCACTTCAGCGTTCCCACCTCCGAACTGACCGAGGAGGTGTTCACCGACGGCTTTGGTTTCGACGGCTCCTCCATCCGCGGCTGGAAATCCATCGAGGCCTCCGACATGCTGGCCATGCCCGACCCCGCCACGGCTTTCATCGACCCCTTCTGCGCCGTGCCCACCCTCTCGCTGACCTGCACCATCGCCGAGACCGGCACCAAGGAAGCCTACACCCGCGACCCCCGCGGCATCTCCCAGAAAGCCGAGAAATACCTCCTGGGCACCGGCCTGGCCGATGCCGCCGTGTTCGGCCCGGAAGCCGAATTCTTCATCTTCGACAACGTGCAGTTCGACCACAAGAGCAACGGCACGTTCTATTCGGTCGACAGCGAAGAGGCTATCTGGAACAGCGGCCGGGACGAGATGCCCAACCTGGGCTACAAAATCCGCCACAAGGAGGGCTACTTCCCGGTCGGGCCGCTGGACACCCAGCAGGACATCCGCACCGAGATGTGCCTGACGATGGAGAGCCTGGGCATCCGCATCGAGCGCCAGCACCACGAAGTGGCCACGGCCGGCCAGGCGGAAATCGACTTTCGGTTCGACACGCTGGTCAAGACGGCCGACAGCATGATGCTCTACAAGTACGTCATCAAGAACGTGGCCAAGAAGCACGGCAAGACGGCCACCTTCATGCCCAAGCCGCTGTTTGGGGACAACGGTTCGGGCATGCACACCCACCAGAGCCTGTGGAAGAAAGGCAAGCCGCTCTTTGCGGGCAACGGCTATGCGGGGTTGAGCCAGATGGCCCTCTACTACATCGGCGGGTTGTTGAAGCACGCCAAAGCCCTGTGCGCCCTGTGCAGTCCCACGACCAACTCCTACAAGCGGCTGGTGCCTGGGTTCGAGGCGCCGGTGAACCTGGCCTACAGCCAGCGCAACCGCTCGGCGGCCATCCGCATCCCGACCTACAGCGAGAATCCCAAGACCAAGCGCATCGAGTATCGGCCCCCCGATCCGTCGGCCAATCCGTATCTGTGCTACGCGGCGATGCTCATGGCCGGGCTGGACGGGGTGCTCAACAAGATCGATCCCGGCGAGCCGGTGGACAAGAACATGTATGAGCTGGCGCCCGAGGAGCTGGCCAAGGTGCCGCAGGTGTGCGGCAGCCTGGCCGAGGCGCTGGATCATCTGGAAGAGGACCACAAGTTCCTGTTGAAGGGCGACGTCTTCACGCGGGACTTTCTGGAGATGTGGGTGGAGCACAAGCGCAAGGAACACGACGCCCTGCGCCTGCGCCCCCATCCCTACGAATTCCACCTCTACTACGACGTGTAAATGATCGGGTTTTCGGGTGGGCGCCCCGAATCCGGGGCGCCCTTTTTCCGGCGCAAAAACCGGCCGAAACCATTGCAAACATTGACTGGATCCCCCTTGGGGATAACTCGTGAATAAGAGTTAATATGTTGTCCTCGTCACGCTGGCGGGCCTGAACTAAAAGCTGGACCCGCAATACCGAGGAAGCGCGACGTAATTAGAGTTGAATTTGCCGTGACGGAAACGTGTCGGCATCGTTCTTTGGAAGTCTTTGGGATTAAAAGGATTGCGATTGTTTTTGGACCGCTCCTCACCATGCCGGCTTCGGCCGCGCGGCGCGGCGCCGGAATCCAGGACGGATCCGGCGCTTATCGGACTGTGTTCGGGCGGTGTTATGAGTCTTTGAGAATGTCAGGTGAATAAGCTCTCAAGAATTGACGGCTTGAGGGTTGGGTAACCATGCAACCAACTGCTGAAAGAATCTGGGCGGCTGCGCAGCAATATCTGCGCGGGATGCTGAATGCGGACATCTATAATCTCTGGTTCGCCGCCTTGCGCGCCACCGAACTTCATGGCGAAATCATTACGCTGGAGGTCGCCAACGACTTCTGCGAACTCTGGCTCAAGGACAATTACCTCGGCCTGCTGCGCGATGTGCTCGCCCAATCCTCCGGTCAGGCGCTTGACATCAAATTCCAGATCAGCGCCGCCCCTGCGGTCAGGACTTCGCAGGGCGCCGACGCCATCCCGCCGCCTGCGCGCCCGGAGCAGGAGTCCGAACGACACGGTGCCCCGCGTGAACTCCCCTTCAATCCCCGCAACACCTTCGACACTTTCGTGGTCGGGAACAACAACACCTTCGCCCACGCCGCGGCCATGGCCGTGGCGCAGGCGCCGGGCCGCAGTTACAATCCCCTCTTCGTTTACGGCGGCGTCGGCCTCGGCAAGACCCACCTCCTTCACGCCATCGGCCAGTACGTGGCCACCCACAGGAAAGGCGCGAAAGTCACCTACGTCTCCTCCGAAAAGTTCACCAACGATTTCATCGACGCCATCCAGAACAACCAATTCGGCAAGTTTCGCCGCCGGTTCCGCCAGTGCGACGTGTTCCTGATCGACGACATCCAGTTCCTGGCCGGCAAGGAGCGCATTCAGGAGGAATTCTTTCACACCTTCAACACGCTCCACGAGTCCCGAAAGCAGATCGTCCTGACGTGCGACCGGCCCGCGGGCGAACTCCAAAACCTCGAAGCGCGACTCGTCTCCCGCTTCGAGTGGGGACTGGTTACGGACCTTCAGCCTCCCGACATCGAAACGCGCCTGGCCATCCTGCGGAAGAAGGAAAAGGCCATGGGCGTCGAGTTGCCCGACGACATCGTCAATTTCCTGGCCCAACGCATCCGCGCGAACATCCGGCGGCTGGAAGGCGCCCTGGTGCGCGTCACTTCCTTCGCCTCGCTGACTGGCCGCAAGCTCACCATCGAGGTCGTCGAGGGCCTGCTGCGCGAGGTGCTCCACGAGGAAGGCCGCTTCTCGGTCAACATCGAGTCGATTCAAAAGAAGGTCGCCGAGCACTTCGACCTCCGCCTGGCGGACATGACCAGTAAGCGCCGCCCGGAAAACATCGCCTTCCCGCGCCAGATCGCGATGTACCTCTCGCGCCAGATGACCGAAAGCTCGCTCAACACCATTGGCGAAGCCTTTGGCGGCCGCGACCACGGCACCGTGCTGCACGCCTGCCGGCTCGTGAAAGATCGGATGCAGGTGGACTCCCATGTCCGGCAGGTCGTGACCTACCTCGAAAAACAATTGATGCGTTGAGCGGCTGGCCTCAACGAGCGCGCAGTCGTCGCGCACGGGAACAACGATAGAGGGCGGGCCTTGGTTCGACGTTCGACGTTGGAAGTTGAAAGTTCGACGTTCCTTTCTCTGAACGTCGAACTTCCAACGTCGAACTTCCAACGTCGAACTTCCAACGTCGAACTTCCAACGTCGAACTTC
>CAZXVY010000222.1:0-4953 GCA_964644115.1 uncultured Terriglobales bacterium | reverse complement strand
GCGGGTGGGGGATGAGCGGGTGATTCTTTAGCCACAGAGACACCGAGGCACAGAGAAAGAGCTGGTTAGCTCTTAGCTCTTAGCCCTTAGCTTTTAGCTTTCCACGTTCTCCCCTTGCGGTCTTGCGCTAAAGCTTGGCCGTCACTCTGGGGGGTTTAGGGGCCCCCTTTTCTGCAAGATTTCCTGAGACGTTGCAAGCAACGTCTCTACGGCGGCAAGCGCGGGCGGGGTCGCCCGCTTCCACACGCCAAATACCCCGGCAGAACGCGGGCCACCCGGCGGGTAGTCAGTGCATCCAAGATTCTTTATAATTGGCGGTTCTCGAACTCCCAGTCGAGGTTGCCTTATTTTCATCTCGTTTCAGAAGAGCACCCCGAGGTTCGCAGAGAGGTTCGCGAATTGGGTGCGGCGGGCCGGTTCCCGCCGCCTTCCGGTTTTGGCGCTGCTGGCGCTGCTGTTCTGCGCAGGGGGGCTGTGCCCACCGGCGGCGGCGCAGGAGCCGGTGATCGAAGAGATCATCGTCCACGGCAGCCGGCGCATCCCGGCGGAGACGGTGCGCGCCCGCATCTTCAGCCGCGAAGGCGACGTGTACAGCGAGGCCGCGCTGCAGCGCGACTTCCACAACCTGTGGAACTCGCAGTTCTTCCAGGACCTGCGGCTGGAGCGCGAGGAGAGCCCCAAGGGCTACCGCATCCACATCTACGTTACGGAAAAGCCGAACATCCGCGAGCTGACCTATCCCGGGCTGAGTTCGGTGCAGCTCTCGGACGTGCTCGACCGCTTCAAGGAGCGCAAGGTGGGCATCTCGGTGGAAAGCCAGTACGACCCCACCAAGATCAAGAAGGCGGAAGTGGTGCTGAAAGAGCTGCTGTCGGAGCACGGGCGGCAGTATGCCACCATCCGCACCGAGGTGCGGCCCATCCCGCCCAGTTCGGTGGCCATCACCTTCCAGATCAAGGAAGGCGCCAAGGTGAAGGTGGGGCGCATCAAGTTCGAGGGCAACAAGAGAGTAGGCAGCCGGACGCTGCGGCGGGCGATGAAGAACCTGCGGCCCATCGGCATCCCGAACTCCATCTTTCTGGAGAGCATTTTTTCCAAGACCTTCGACGCCAAGAAACTGAATGAAGACGCGGAGCGGGTGCGCGACGCCTACCAGCAGAAAGGCTACTTCAAGGCCCTGGTGCAGGAGCCCAAGACGAACACGCGCGAAACCGGCGGCTTGCGCATTCCCCTCCTGATGAAGGGGGGCGGGAAGGCGGTGGACATCACCATGCCCATCGAGGAAGGGGAGCGCTACAAGCTGGGCTCGATCATCTTCAAGAACGCCAAGGCGGTGACCAACGAAAAGGCGCTGCGCAGCCTGTTCCCCATCGGGGACGGCGACCTGTTCAACACGGCGCACATCCGCAAGGGCCTGGAGCAGTTGCGCAAGGCCTACAGCGAGCTGGGTTACATCAACTTCACCTCGGTCCCGGACAGCAAGATTGACGACCAGAAGCTGGAGATCAGCCTGGAAATTGACGTGGACGAAGGCAAGCAGTTCTTCGTGCGGCGCATCGAGTTCCAGGGCAACACCACCACCCGCGACAAGGTAATCCGCCGCGAGCTGGCGCTGGAAGAAGGCCAAGTCTACAACGGGCGGCTGTGGGAGCTGAGCCTGCTGCGCCTGAACCAGTTGGGCTACTTCGAGCAGCTCAACCCGGAACAGGACTCGGTGGTGAAGCAGGAGGTGAAGGACGCCACCGTGGACCTGACGCTGAAGGTGAAGGAGCGGGGCAAGAACAGCATCGGGCTGACGGGCGGGGTGAGCGGGCTGGCGGGATCGTTCATCGGCATCAACTACGAGACCAACAACTTCCTGGGACTGGGGGAGACGCTGCGGGTGGAAGCCAGCGTGGGCAGCCGCGAACGCAACGTGCTGTTCGGCTTCACCGAGCCCTACCTGTTCGACCGGCCCATCCAGTTCGGGTTCACGGTGTTCACGCGCAAGTTCAGCTTCAACCAGGCGCGGCAGCAGGAAGTGCTGACCGGGCAGCCCATCGAGCTTCCGGAAAGCATCCTGGACACGCTGCAGAACTTCAACCAGTCCACCACCGGGTTCACGACGTCGGCGAGCTACCAGTTGCGGCGGTCGTTCAAACGGGTGGCCATGACCTACTCGCTGGATACGTCGTCGGTGACGGTGTTCAGCGCGGCCTCGCGGCAATTGTTCGAGCAGGTCGCGTTCCGCGACATCTCGGGGCGCAACTCGCTGGAAGGGGTGGTGACCAGCAAGGTGTTGCCCAGCTTCAGCGTCAACCGCGTGGACAGCCCCATCCGGCCGACCCACGGGTACAGCTTGTTTGCGGGCGGGCAACTGGCCGGGCTGGGAGGCAACGTCAAGTCCATTCGCCCGCTGGTGGAGTTCAAGTATTTCAAGCCGGTGAACAAGGGCCGCAACGTGCTGGGTCTGCGGCTGCAAGGAGCGTACCTGACGGGCTGGGGAGGCCAGGTGGCGCCGCCCTTCGAGCGCTTCTACCTGGGCGGCGATACCGACATTCGCGGGTTCGATATCCGCGCCGTGTCGCCGATTGTCTACCTGGTGGACCGTATTGATTTTCCGCTGAGCAACCCCGACGGGCGCCCGGTGCTGAAGGACCCCACCAACCCGCGGCGCGGCACGTACACCGTACCCATCCCCATCCGGCGCATCGTGTTTCCCGGAGGCGACACCTCCATGGTGGGCAACGTGGAGTACCGCATCCCCATCGTGGGGCCGGTGACGCTGGCCGCGTTTGCCGACGTGGGCATGAACTTCATCCTGCGGGATTCGCAGTTGCGGATCAACAACCAGCAGCTCGCCGACCTGAACACGCAGCCCTTCGGCTGTCCGTCGCTGGACAGCGTATTCAATTGCAGCGGCGGCCAGTTGTTGAGCTTCGACGCCAAGCTGAAGGCGGCGCCGGGCACCAACTTCGTCCCCCGGATGTCCTCGGGCCTGGAAGTGCAGGTGATCCTGCCGGTGGTGAATGCTCCGCTGCGCGTCTACTGGGCGTACAACCCGCTGATCCTGAATACGTCTACCACCGCGGACAACCAGATCACCCGCGACATGTTCCCCGCCGGCGGGGCGGGCGACTTCTCCTTCCAGCAGGCGCTGTCCGCATTTGGCCCCAGCTTCCGGCTGAAGGACCCGCGCAAGACGTTCCGCTTCACCGTGAGCACCACGTTCTAGGAGTACCGAGTTGCGAGTGCCGAGTTGCGAGTAGCGGGTTCGCGGTTTGACGGCCCGCGGGGAAAGTTCCTATAATCAATACTCGTCCTCACGAGAGTGGTAGCGGCCGGGTTTGCCCTCAGGCAGGGCTTTTGGGAGTGAACGGGTCAGGCTGGGAGGCGGACCGCCTCGCCTGGAAAGAAGTTTTGTTGATCGATTCTCACAACATACCCTTAAAGGAGTGGAAACCATCCATGATGCGTAAGCTTGCAGTGTGCTTTTTGGTAGTGGCGCTGGCGGCGGAGGCGGCGGCCCAGGCTGGAGGAGCAGGGCCCGCGGCGCCTGCGCCTTCCGTACCGCAGGGTCCTCCGCCGGTAAAGGTGGGCGTGTTCTACCGGGACCTGGCCATCGCCTTCAGCAACGAAGGCCAGCGGGACTTCGCCGCCATGCAGAAGAAGCTGGAGCCGCGGCGGGCGGAGCTGGCAGGCATGAACCGGGAGATCGAGGAGCTGCGCAAGCAGGCGCAGACGCAGACCAACGTGGTCAGCGAGGAAGCGCGCGTCAACCTGGCGCGGACCATCGAGCAGAAACAGAAGCTGTTGCAGCGGTCCGCGGAGGACTTTAACGCCGAGGTGAACCTGCAGCAACAGGAGATCGCCAGCCGCATTTACGGAAAACTGCTGCAGACCATCGACCGTTACGCCAAGGTGAACGGCTATGCCGTGGTGCTGAACAACGACGAGAACAATCCGCAGAACCCGATCCTGTGGTGGGCGGGCGCCTCCGTGGACATCACCAAAGCGGTGGTGGACGCCTACAACATCGAATCGGGAGTGCCGGCACCGCCGCCACCTCCGCCGGCAGCGCCGTCGGCCAGCCGTCCGGCGACCGGTGGGACCACCCCACCGGCAGCACCGGCACGGCCTGCGGGAACCACTCCGGCGCCCAAGCCGTCGGGCAGCAACCCTCCGCGATAGGCAGCTCCGTTTCCCGGCTTTGCGGCTTTCAGGCCGTCCCGATTCCAATCGGGACGGCCTTTGTGTTTTTGCAGACTCCGAGCCGCCCAACCCAGCAGTGGTGTCCAAAGCCGGCAGGACGACAGATGTCGTCCAACTGGGAGGCGCCATGTTCGAGACTGCCTTGCTGGATTCCACGGCCCGCGATCGGGCCCGGCGGCGCTGGACTGCACTGCTTTCGGTGGGCGTGCAGATGGCGCTGGTGGGAATTCTGTTGCTGCTGCCCATTCTTGCCCCGGAGTCCATCCCGCGGCTGCACTTTATCGAACCCTTGATGGCGCCGCAGCCGGAGGCTGCGGGCCCGGGGCCGACGCCGCGTCCGGCAAGCGGCTCGACCGCCAAACCGGCGCGCCCCGAGGCGCCGGTCCTGCTGCAGCCTGCCCATGTGCCCGAAACCATTTTTGAGGGGCCAAGTGAAGTTGCGGATGCGCCCAGCTCGAATGTGATTGGGCGACCCTGCATTGGCATCTGCCAAGGAGAAGGCGGCCCTGGAGTGCCGGGCGGGACGGGTCTGGATCCTGCGCCGGTGGTCCGTCCGCCGGATCCGCCGACAACGCGGGTGAGAGTTTCGATCATGGATCCGGGATTTCTCGTGCATCGTGTTCAGCCCGCCTATCCCGACCTTCCCCGGCGGATCAGAATCCAGGGGCCGGTGGTGCTGCGCGCAGTGATCAGCAGGAGCGGCGAAATCCAGGAGTTGCGCGTGATCAGCGGGCACCCCATGCTGAGTCCGGCGGCGCTGGA
>CAZXVY010000221.1:0-4981 GCA_964644115.1 uncultured Terriglobales bacterium | reverse complement strand
GGGGTGTACTACAAGAAGCTGGAAGCCAACGTAGACTGCTACTCGCGCGGCCCGGTGGCGGGTCTGGTGGTGCTGGGCTCGACGGGCGAGGCCATCCTGCTGAGCGATGAGGAGCGCCGCCAAGTGTTGCGCGTGGCCCGGCAGTCGGCAGCGCCGGAGAAAGTTCTGGTGGCGGGTACGGGCATCGAGTCGGCCATCGAGACCCTGCGCCTCACCGAGTACGCCGCCGGGCTGGGTTACGACGTGGCCATGGTGCGCACGCCGCACTACTACAAGTCGCAGATGCAGCCCGCCAACCTGCTGGCTTTCTACCGCTTTGTGGCGGACCGCTCGCCGCTGCCGGTCATCATCTATAACTTCCCTCAGGCCACGGGCTACGACATCCCCGCCGCCGTGGTGATGGAGCTGGCCGAGCACCCCAACCTCATCGGCATCAAGGAATCGAGCGGGAACCTGGACAAGGTGAAGGCGATGGTGGAAGGCACGCGGCACGTCCATCGCGACGTGGCCGTGACCGAAGTATTTGCGGCCGTCACTGGGCGGATGCTCGCCGCATCTTCGCCTGCGCCGGACGCGGCGCTGATTTCTGCAGCATCGCTGGGCGGCGCTGCACCCAAGGCAGCCGCAGTTGCAGCCCCGCCCGCACTCAGGACGCGCACCAAGGACGCCGGCTTCCAGGTTCTGGTGGGCTCGGCGCAGACGCTCAAGCCGTCTCTCGATCTGGGCGCCGTGGGAGCCATCCTGGCGTTCGCTTGTCCTGCGCCCACGGCGTGCTTCGAGATTTACACCGCGTGGAAAGACGGCGACCATAAGCTGGCGGAGGAAAAGCAGGCGCGCATCGCCGAGGCCGCGAGAAGGATTGTCGGCGAGTTGGGTATTCCAGGGGTCAAATACGCGCTGGACTTCAACGGCTACTACGGCGGCCCGCCGCGCCTGCCGCTGCTTCCACCGACGGCGGACGTCAAGGCCGAGGTCGAGCGGCTGCTGGCCGGCATCCGAAACTGAATGAAGCAACGGAAGACGCAGACGAAAACCAGAGCGAAGCCGCGGCGGGTGGTGGCGTCCAGGGAAAGGCGCCCGCGCCCCAAGCTGCTCAAGCTTTCCGAGGAGATGGAGCGCTGGTCGGCGGTGCTGGGAGCGGAGGTCGAAACCTGGCCGGGTGTCAGGACCAAGCCCATGTTCGGGTTCATCAGCTACTACCGGGGGAAGAACATCTTTGCCGGGCTGCCGAAGACGAAGGCCATGCACTCGCCCAGCGCCATCATCTTCAAGTTCCCGCAGGTAAGCAAGGCGCTCGCCACGGCGCTCAGTCGGGATCCACGGATCTCGACCTCGGAAATGGGCGGAGCGGGCTGGCAGTGCTTTGAGTTGGGTTCGGACGCCGACCTGCGCGATGCCCTGGGCTGGCTGGACCGGGCGCATCGCGCGGCGTCTTGACACGCCACAAGCCCTCCGGCTATCTTGGTCGGGTTCGAACGAACGTTCGATAAATCCATGATGGCCGCTTCCGCCACTTCTCCGCGTCCGGCAGCAAACGGTTCGCCTGCTCGCGGAGGCGCGCCTGAATCCGGTGGTACCCTGGATCGGCGTAACTTGGATCGGCGCTTCGACCGCCGCCTGGCGGAGATCCTGGCCCACGCGACCGACGTTTTCTTCGACAAAGGATACGCCGGGGCCTCGATGCGCGACCTGTCGCGGGCCAGCGGGACGTCGCTGGCCGGCCTCTACTACTACTTCGAGTCAAAAGAGAAGCTGCTGTACCTGATCCAGAAGCACACGTTCTCGACCATCCTGGAGCGGTTGGAGCAGCGCCTGGAGGGCGTCACCGATCCCGAACAGCGGGTGCGCGTCCTGGTGGAAAACCACCTGGAGTACTTCCTGGCCAACCGCAAGGCCATGAAGGTGCTCTCGCACGAGGACGAAGTGCTCAAGAACAGCCTGGGCGCGGAAATCGCGGCCATCAAGCGCGAGTACTACCGCACCTGCGTTGGCCTGCTGGAAGACCTGAAGCGCGCGCGGGGCCTCGAGTTCTCCACGCGGGTGGCGGTGATGAGTCTGTTCGGCATGATGAACTGGATCTACACCTGGCACAAGCCGCGCGTGGACCAGGGCGCTGCGGCGCTGGCGCGGCAGATGGGCAACCTCTTTCTGCGTGGAGTGCTGCGCCCCAATTCCCAAAGAAATGCTCCACACAAAAACGCTGCGCAGACAAATGGGACGCAGAAGAATGGGGCGCACGGCAAGACGTCCCGCAGGAAATCATGAATTCCCGAATCCGATAACAGGAGCCTTCGCATGGCAACGACGACAGAAGTTACCACCCAGCAGCTGGTGAATTACCGCACCGACGGCGGGGTCGCCGTGATCGAGCTGAACGATCCCCCGGCCAACACCTACACCTACGAGATGAATCGCCAGCTTGACGAGGCCATCCTGAAGGCGCGCATGGACAATGACGTCCACGTGATGGTGCTCACCGGGGCGGGCGAGAAGTTTTTCTGCGCCGGGGCCAACATCAAGATGCTGGCCAGCGTGGACCCGACCTTCAAGTACTACTTCTGCCTGCACGCCAACGAGATGCTGCTGCGCCTGGAGCACACGCCCAAGCTGGTGATCGCGGCGCTCAACGGGCACACCGTGGGCGGCGGCCTGGAGATTGCCATGGCCGCGGACCTGCGCATTGCCCGCCGTGACGCCGGCAAGATCGGGCTGCCGGAAATCAATTTGGGCGTGCTGCCCGGCACCGGCGGGACGCAGCGCTTGTCGCGCATGGTGGGCAAGTCGAAGGCCATCGAGTTGATGGTGACGGGTAACACCTTCACCTTCGAGGAAGCCAAGGAACTTGGCCTGGTGAACGACATCTACGAGCGTGAAAACTTCATGGAGCAGATCATGGAGTACGCGCACCAGTTTTGCCCGCCCAACAAGGCGGCCAAGGCCGTGGGCCGCATCAAGCGCTCGGTGCAGACCGGATGGGAGATTCCGCTGGAGGCGGCGCTGGCCTTGGAGCGGGAGAACCAGCAGATCCTGTTCCAGAGCGAAGACGCCAAGGAAGGCCTGGCTGCGTACGTGGAGAAGCGCCCGGCGACGTTCAAGGCAAAATAAATGGGCTACTCTTTACGAATTGTCTTCTGCACGCTTGTCCTGCTGTGGAGCAGCATATCAACTGCTCAACATCAGAGCGGCCCCAAGTGTGGACGTGACGACTTGGCGAAGGCTCTTTCCGCGGTTCCCTTCGTTGCTGAGGTCAGAGTAGTTCGAGCCTTCACTACTCCTGGCTACTGGAGCGGGATCTCGGCTGCAATGCAAGTGGTGGAATACCAGCCGGTCAAATGGCTGAAGGGCAAAGTGAAAGCCAAGACGCTCCTAGTAAGCCACTATGTAGTTTCCGGCAGCTTAACGGCCGGCAAAGAGCCTGAGCTGAGCCCCGAACTTTTCAGGGCCGGGAACCAGTTGTTCCTGTTATTTGCCAAAGGCCCAGGACAGTTCTGGAAGGAGGCGTCTGGCTGGCGATCCGGCCGCAATCCGTTTCGAGAACTGCTTCGCGAACAGGACAAGAACACGCCACATGGCACGAAAAGGGAGGAATTGGATAGGACCTTTACCTCCGAACCTGAGCCCAAGTTCAATTCACCCAGCGAAAACTGTGGTGTCCTCCCACCAACGAAGGACAATCGTGAGGTAATCGAGGAATTGATACGACAATGATCCAAGCAACCAAAGCTCAAATCAAACCCGGCAAGCTGCTGATTGGCGGTGAGTGGTGTGATGCCGCGAGCGGCGCGACGTTTGACACCGTCAATCCTGCGACCGGCGAAGTCCTGACCCAGATTGCCGCCGGCACGCACCCCGACGTGGAGCGTGCGGTCGCCGCGGCGCGCAAGGCCTTCGACGATCCCGCAGGCGCGTGGCAGAAGATGACGGCCAGCGACCGCGGGCGGCTGCTGTGGCGCATCGGCGACCTGATTGACGCGCACATCGAAGAGATCGCCGAACTCGAGACCCTGGACAACGGCAAGCCCATCTTCGAGTCGCGCTACGTGGACGTGCCCATGGTGGCGGAAGTGTTCCGCTACTACGCGGGATGGGCGACCAAGATCCACGGCGAAACCATCAACTCGCGCGCCAGCGCCTTTACCTATACGCTGCGCGAGCCAGTGGGCGTGGTGGCGGCCATCGTCCCGTGGAATTTTCCGTTGCTGCTGGCGGCGTGGAAGATCGCGCCCGCGCTGGCCACGGGCAACACCGTCATCTGGAAGCCGGCGTCGCAGACCACGCTCTCGGCGCTGCGCGTGGGCGAGCTGATGGTGGAGGCCGGCATTCCTGCGGGCGTGGTGAACGTTTTGGCGGGTGCGGGGCCGGTGGTGGGCATGGGCCTGGTGAAGCATCCGGGCGTGGACAAAGTGGCGTTCACGGGCTCGACGTCGGTGGGCAAGGAAGTAATGCGCTCGGCGGCGGACACGGTGAAGCGGCTGACGCTGGAGCTGGGCGGCAAGTCGCCCAACATCGTCTTCGCCGACTCTGACCTCGAGGCCGCGGTGCGTGGCGCGGCCAATGGCATCTTCTACGGCAAAGGCGAAGTGTGCGCCGCGGGCTCGCGGTTGTTCGTGGAGCGGAAAATCCACGACGAGTTCATGGCGAAGCTGGTTGACCGCGCCAAAAAACTCAAGCCCGGCGACCCGCTCGATCCCAAGACGCGGCTGGGCGCCATCGTCAGCGAGCAGCAGATGAACACCGTGCTGGGCTACATTGACGCCGGCAAGAGCGAGGGCGCGAAGCTGGTCGCGGGCGGCAACCGTGTTTCCGTGGATGGCGGACGCGGCTACTTCCTCGAACCCACCATCTTCGACGCCGTGGACAACGGCATGAAGATCGCGCAAGAGGAAATCTTCGGACCGGTGCTGGCCACCATCGCGTTCGACGACCTGGAGCAGGTGGCCGAGCTGGCCAACCAGAACATCTACGGCCTGGCCGCCGCCGT
>CAZXVY010000220.1:911-4984 GCA_964644115.1 uncultured Terriglobales bacterium | reverse complement strand
CGCCGCTACCAGACGCTGGCGGACTCAGGACTGCACTCTCCTGCCTCCGGCGTAGGGTCAGCGCAGCAGGCCCTGGCGGCGCAGATCGAGGAGCTGGTCACCGAATACCGTCGTACGGAAGAGAAACATCTTGGTTACCCGACTTTGCGCGACCGGCAGGTGTTCGAGGCCCTGGTTTTCCTGCTGCGCATGGCCCACGTGCGCAGCAGCGGAAGGCCGCGCTCGCGGGCGTTTCTGGACCTGGTGTTCGAGAAATTCCCGGAGAAGGAGTCCCCGGTGATCGCCAGCGGCGCAGGCGGGACAAGCAGTATCGTGATTCCCTGATTGAATCATTGAGTCAGTGAATCATTGAATCATTAGCGTGTGGCCCAAGGCTGTTCAATGATTCAATCGCTCAATGATTCACTGATTCAATTTCCTGACTGATTCAATTTCTTCACCACCGCATCGCCTGGGGGGAGAGCCTCCAGCAGCTCGCGCACGCTGCGGCGCAGCAGGGGATGGCGCGCATCCGGGGCGATCTCGGCCAAGGGCGCCAGCACAAAACGGCGCAGGTGCATGTGGGGATGGGGAATGACCAGGGTCGCGGTCTTTAGGGCGGAGTTGCCGAAGAGCACGATATCAATGTCAATGGTGCGCGGGCCTTTGGGCTGAAGCCGGCGGCGTCTCATGGTTTTCTCGATGGCCAGCACGCGCGCCAGAAGCTGCCGGGGCATGTGCTCGGTTTGGAGCGCCGCCGCGCAGTTCAGGAACCAGTCCTGGCGGGTGACGCCCACGGGCTCGGTTTCATAGAAAGCAGAGACAGCAGCCAGTTCGCCCAGCCCGCGCAGATGTTGGAGCGCGGTTTCGAGGTTTTGGCGGCGGTCGCCCTGGTTGGAGCCTAGCGAGAGATAGACGACCTTCTTCACGGCTGCATACTAGACCATGAGTGATGTGCGATTATGTGCGATGTTTGATGTGGGATGTGAAGTACATCGCACATCGGACATCGTACTTCGCACATCGAAGAAACTCTGTTTCTTTGCTCCGGCGCCGGCATCTACTAGAGGGGTTTCTTTCGTAATCTTCTCATGCAGGAACTGACCGTCAAAGTCGCGCAGTACGGTTTGCCGTTCGTCTTCCTGAACGTGCTGCTGGAGCAGCTAGGCCTGCCCATTCCGGCGTTTCCCACGCTGATTGTTACCGGAGCGCTGGTGGCCATGGGCGTGATCGGCGGGCCGCAGTTGCTGCTGGTGGCGGTGGTGGCCTGCGTGCTGGCGGACACGGCCTGGTACGCGCTGGGGCGGCGCTACGGGCACCGGGTGTTGAGCACGCTGTGCCGCATCTCGTTATCGCCGGTGACCTGCATACGGCAGACCGAGTCGCTGTTCGAGCGCTGGGGCATGCGCTCGCTGCTGGTGGCCAAGTTTGTTCCCGGATTCTCCACCGTGGCTCCTGCGGTGGCGGGAGCAACCAGGGTCGGCTGGACGCCGTTCTTACTCTTCGACACCATGGGCGCGGTGGTGTGGGTGGGTGCGGGCATCGGGCTGGGTCTGCTCTTCTCCGGTGCCATTGACCGCGTGATTGAGTTCATGGCCGGGCTGGGAAGCTGGGCGCTGGCCATCATCGGCGCCGCCGTAGCCGGCTACATTTTCCTCAAGTGGCGCGAGCGCCGGCGTTTTTACGAAGAGTTGCGCCAGGTGCGCATCAGCGTGCCCGACCTGCGGCAATTGATGGACGACGGACAGAACCCGCTGGTGGTGGATGTGCGCTCGGCGGGAGCGCGCAAGGGCGATCCGCGACGCATTCCCGGGGCCATCGGGCTGGACATGACGGAACTGGAACGCACCACGCCCGATCTGCCCACCGACCGCGAGATCATTCTGTACTGTGCTTGACCCAGCGAAGCCTCGTCGGCCCGGGTGGCCCGCATGCTGATGGATCATGGATACGTTCGGGTGCGCCCGCTGCTGGGCGGTCTGGAGGCATGGGCCGAGGCCGGCCACCAGTTGGAGGAGTTCGGCCTGGTGAGCATCGGGCCGGCGGCTTGATGCAACCCGGCCGCACCCGCGACATCTAATGAAGGCACCCAGTCCCTCGGTCGAGGTAGACTGGGCGCCTTTTCCATGACACGCTATTTTCATTCCGGGAGCTGAAGAAAATGAGGCGGCGAAAGAAAATCCTGTCAACTTCGCTTGTAGTGCTCGCATTGGCGGGTTCTTCCTGGGGACAGGCCTGGCAGATTGACAGCAAACATTCGGCCGCCCATTTTTCGGTGCGCCACCTGCTGGTGAGCAACGTGCGCGGCAGCTTCAGCAACGTGAGCGGCACGGTGGTGATTGACGAGAAGGACATCACCAAGTCCAGCGTGGAAGCCACCATTGACACCACCACCATCAATACGCGGGAGCCCGACCGCGACAAACACCTGAAGAGCGCCGACTTCCTCGATGTGGCCAACCATCCCACCATTACTTTCAAGTCGAAGAAGGTGGAGAAAGCGGGCAAGGGCCGGTTACGCGTGATCGGCGACCTGACCATTCGCGGCGTCACCCGGCAGGTGGTGCTCGAGGTGGAAGGTCCCACGGCCGCCATCAAGGACCCGTGGGGCACCCTGAAGCGCGGGGCCACCGCCACCGTCAAGATCAACCGCTTCGACTACGGAGTCACCTGGAACAAGAAGCTGGATAACGGCGGCGTGGTGGTGGGCGAGGAGATTGCCATCATCATCGAGCTGGAACTGGGGCCCAAGCCCGAGCCCAAACCCGCGGGCGGAAAGTAACTTTTCCTTTGCGACTGGAAGAGCGGAAGGCGCCGAGGGGCCCCTCGGCGCCTCTGTGGCCAAAGACCGCTACGACTTGCGCCGGTGCTGGATGCTGAACTCGAAGCCGGGCTCAGGCGGGAACAGTTCGGCCACCTTGCGCAGGCGGTCGGCGAGCGGCTTGGGCGCGAGCAGCGTGTAGTCGCGTTCGCGCAGGTCGTGGTATTCCACGTCCAGCTGCATGGTCAGCAGGTAGATGGCGATGGAGTCGGCGAAAGCGGCGGCGGTGTAATCGCCGCGGTGCTTTTCGGCGTCGGGCCCGGGGGTGGTGGCGGCCTTGCGCAGTTCCCAGGCGTCCAGACTGGTTTCGCCGCGGACCTTCTCCTCCACCTGCTTCCACACCAGATCGGCAAAAATGGCGGAGACGCCAGCGCGCTCCACGAAGGCGTGGCCGATGTTGATAAAGAACTCAAACGCCAGGGTGAACTTGTCCTCGGCCAGGCGGGTGGAGATGAACACCACCTGGTCGGCGCCAGTCTTCAGGTTGCGGTGGCAGACGGCCTGGTCGCTGAGCGCGACGTCGTAGCGGTCGGCGATGAGGGTTTCATCGCCCTGGTTCACGGTGAGTGGGACGAAGTAGTAGGCCACGCGGTTGAGGGCGGCGGCGACGGCGCGCGGCACGGTGGCCACGATGCGATTCAAGTCGGCCGGGGCCACGCCGGTCTCGCCCGCAGTGGTGTAGCAGATGCCGTTCGCTGCCTGCGCCACCGGGGTCTGGCTGATTACGTCCGCTGCCGGACGAGTTTCGGCCTGGAGGGTCTGAGGCATTGGTTCCCATTCTAGCCGAAGGCGGAAGCCGTGGCGGCAAAGCGCGCTGCCCAACGCGCTACTTCTGACGCGCTACTTCTTTCGGACCGCCTGCCGGGTTTGCTCCACAGCTAGGCTGGCCGCGCCCTTGAGCGCTATGGTGTCAAAGAACGTGGTGAGCAGACGAAACCCCCACTTCGACAGCAGCGCCGAATCTTCGGGCACGCGAGCATGGACTCCGGCCACCAGCCCGTGCCGGCGCACTTTCTCCATGAGCTGCTGAAGCGCGGCCTGCAGCTCGGGAACTCGCAGATCCCCTGGCGGTGCAAGCCCCAGGCTGAGGCTCAGGTCCATGGTCCCCACGTACACGCCGCAGGGTTCCAACGTGTCCGTGGCCATGCCCTCACGCATGACGTTCACATAGGCCTGGTTGGTGGGCATGCCAGTGGCCTGTTTCAGCCAGCTTTCCCCGCCATCCCTGCTGCGCCAGACTGCCATCTGACCCCCCGGCACCCAGTGCTGCATG
>CAZXVY010000220.1:0-901 GCA_964644115.1 uncultured Terriglobales bacterium | reverse complement strand
CTCAGCCCGGGCACCGACAGAATTTCGTCGAGATTGCGCATGGCCTCCGCGGTTTCAATCTGGGCCAGAGTAACGATGGTTTCGTCGGCGTGCGCCAGATAGTCGTCGCCGGCGTAGACGCTCGCCCGGATGGGGCCGTAGCTGCGCTGGCCGGCCGGGGGATAGCGACACGCGCCCACGAAAGCCTCGGCCTGGGCGCGGGTGTTGACCATGGGGCAGATGATGCCGTAAGCGCCTGCATCCAGAATGCGCATGATGATGGAAGGCTCATTCCACGGCACCCGAACCAGAGGAACCACCTCCGAGGCGGAAAGCGTCTGGAGCATGGAAACCGCGGCCTGGTAATCCGCCAGGCCGTGCTGCATGTCGATGGTGAGGGCATCGAAGCCGGCCGCAGCCAGCACTTCCGCCGTCCACGGGCTGGGAATGGTGAGCCAGCCGTTGATCGCGGTTTGACCCTCTTTCCAGATCTGCTGTAGCCGGTTAGGGCGCACACCCGATTCCTCCCCTCACGAAGCATCTTGCTTGGAGTCTCCAAAGCCTTTGCCGGGCTTTCTGTATTCCGGCCGGGGCGGGCTGAAAATGTCGAGCACCAGCGCACCCGCGGCTCCGGCGCGCAAGCTATGCGGCACGTCGCCGGGAGTGTGCCAGAAGTCTCCCGCCTTCATGGGGACTTCCACTCCGTCCTGGACGCGCACGCACTCGCCGCGCAACAGCACGCCCCACTGCTCCTGCGGGTGGCTGTGTACCTTGCCTTGCGCCTGCGGCTCCACCTGCACCACGGACAGCACGGCATGGTCGCCCGGAAAAATGCGCGTAGTCACACCCTCTGCCAGTTCCCGGGGAATCCCCTGAGTGGCATCCTGTAGATTGAAAGCCCCTTCGGCACGTAGTGTTGCGC
>CAZXVY010000219.1:0-4992 GCA_964644115.1 uncultured Terriglobales bacterium | reverse complement strand
CCTCACCGCCCTCAACGCCCTCTACCGCCCCGGTCCCATCCAGGGCGGCATGATTGACGACTTCATCGACCGCAAGCACGGCCGCAAGCCCATCCACTACGAGCTGCCCGAGCTGGAGGAAATTCTGCGCGAGACCCTGGGCGTGATCGTCTACCAGGAGCAGGTGATGCAGATTGCCAACCGCCTGGCGGGATACTCCCTGGGCGAAGCCGACCTGCTGCGCCGCGCCATGGGCAAGAAGAAGGCGGAGGAGATGGCCGCGCAGCGCGAGAAGTTCGTGCGCGGAGCGGTGCAGCGCGGCTTCCCCGAGCGCACCGTGGTGCGCATCTTCGACCTGATGGAGCAGTTCGCGGGCTACGGCTTCAACAAATCGCACTCGGCGGCCTACGCGCTGCTCGCCTTTCACACCGCGTATCTCAAGACCCACTACCCAGTGGAGTTCATGGCCTCGCTGCTCACTTCCGAAACCGGGGCCACCGACAAAGTGGTGAAGTACATCAACGAGTGCCGGGAGATGGGCATCCGGGTGGAGCCGCCCGACCTCAACGTCAGCGACGCCACCTTCACGCCGCACGGCGCTGCCATCCGCTTCGGCCTGGCGGCGGTAAAGAACGTCGGCCACACCGCCATCGAATCCATCGTGGAGGCGCGGACCAAGCTGGGGCGCTTCCGCAGCCTCTTCGAATTTGCCGAGAACGTGGACCTGCGCCTGCTCAACAAGCGCGTGCTGGAGTCGCTGATCAAGAGCGGCGCGCTCGATCCCCTGGGACGCCGCGCTCAGCTCATGGCCGCGCTCGACCGCGCCATGGAACGCGGCCAGAAGGTCCAGCGCGACGCCCAGGCTGGACAGCACGGTTTGTTCGGCGTGTTCGACGAGGCGCCCTCGGCTGCCGCATCCAACGGCGACGCCCTGCCCGAAGTCCCCGACTGGGACGAGCACACCCGCCTGTCTGCGGAGAAAGAAATCCTCGGCTTCTTCATCTTGGAGAAGTACCGCGAGAAGCTGGCCGAGTTCCGGGCCGTGGACACGGAAGCGCTGGCTTCCATGAAGTCGAGCGCCCGCGGTGAGGAGTACTGGGTGGGAGGCCTCATCAGCAACCTGCGTGTGCAGCGTTCGAGGAAAGGTGAGCTCTACGCGCAGGGGACGCTGGAAGACCTGGCCGGCTCGGTGGATTTGCTGGTCTTTCCCGAGGCCTACCGGCGGCTGGGCGACGCCGTGAAGCTGGAGGTTCCGGTGCTGGTGCGCGGCGGCGTGCGCGTGGAAGAGGGCGTGGGGGTGAAGTTCACGGTAAGCGAGATCACGCCCATCGAGCAAGCCCAGCCCAGGCTTCCGCGCTCGCTGCGAATTCGCATCCCGCTGCAGACTGCAACCGAAGACACCATCGACGCTCTGGAAGCCGTCTGCCGCGAGCGCCCGGGCGAGGCCAAGGTGTTGTTTGACGTGGAGCGCCCCGGCGATTTCATGGTGGTGATGGAGGCCGAGGGCTATAATGTGCGTCCGGACCGGGCCTTCATCGCCCGCGTCGAGGAACTGTGCGGGCGCGGCAGCGTCCGCGTGCTGGATTAGGGCGTTTTCTCCACCAGTCCTGACCACTGACCACTAACCACTGGCCACTGTCTTTATGGATCCTTCCGCCAAAGCCCAGCACGAGCTGGAGAACATCGAGAAGCAGATCGAGCGCCTGGAATCTCAGGCCGGCACCAACGAAGACGCGCGCCGCCAGCTCGAGGACCTGCACGGGCAGATTCGCGCTCTGCGGGATCAGTTCTACGTTCACTTGGCCTGGCGCAAGACCGAGCTGGCCCGCCATCCGCAGCGCCCCTACACTCTCGATTACCTGGAGCGCATCTTCACCGACTGGAGCGAGGTCCACGGCGACCGCCTGTTCGGAGACGATCCCGCCATCGTCTGCGGAATGGCCCGCTTCCACGGGCAGGAAGTGCTGGTGGTGGGACATCAGAAGGCGCGCGACACCAAGCAGAAGCTCTACCGCAATTTCGGCATGCCCAATCCCGAGGGCTACCGCAAGGCGTTGCGCGTGATGCGTTGGGCGGAAAAGTTCGGCCGGTCCATCTTCACTTTCGTGGACACGCCGGGCGCGTATCCCGGCTTGGGCGCCGAGGAGCGCGGCCAGGCGGAAGCCATCGCCCGCAATCTGCGCGAGCTCACGCGCATCGAAGTGCCCATCCTCGCCACCATCACCGGCGAAGGCGGCAGCGGCGGCGCGCTGGCTATCGCCGTGGCCGACCGCGTCCTGATGATGGAGAACGCTATCTACTCCGTGATTTCGCCGGAAGGCTGCGCCTCCATCATGTGGCGAGATGCCGCCAAGAAGGACCTCGCCGCCCAGGCCCTGCGCATTACTGCCCGAGACCTGATGGAGCTGGGCTGCGTGGACGAAATCATTCTCGAACCCGAGGGCGGCGCGCACACCAATCACGAGGAAGCCGCCCTGCTGCTCGACACCGCTCTGTGGCGTCACTTCAAGGCGGTGAAGGACCTGCCCGCCAAGGACCTGCTCGCACAGCGCTACCAGAAGTTCCGCGTGATGGCGCAATTCTTCAGCGGGACGTAGAAAGCCGGCCGCAGAGGACACGAAGGGGCAAACTGCGGCTTTTTGTCCTCCGTAGGGTGTGCCGTATAATGTTCTGTTTCGCTGCACGAGGAATGCACGCATGGCCACCAGTGACCTAGCCGTTCAGGAAGCGCCCCACCCGCTGGCGAAGAAGCGCATCGTCAACGACTTCAGCCTGCAAGTTGGCACCGTGAACGGTTCGGGGTCGCAGTCGTCGAACATGGTGCTGCTGCGCGGCATCTTCCAGATGGGTATTCCCGTCTCCGGCAAGAACCTGTTTCCCTCGAACATTGCCGGCCTGCCTACCTGGTTCACCATCCGCGCCAACAAGGACGGCTACATCGCGCGCAAGAAGGAAATTGACTTCCTCATCGCCATGAATCCGGAGACGGCCAGGGAAGACGTGATGTCGCTCGCGCCCGGGGCCGCCGTCATCTACGACGAGCCTCTGAACCTGGGCTCGCTGCGCAGCGACCTGACGTTCTACTCCGCGCCCTTCGACAAGCTGGTGGCGCCCGTCTGCCCGGAAGCCAAGCTGCGCAAGCTGGTAAAGAACATGCTCTATGTGGGCGTGGCCGCCCAGCTCCTGAGCATCGACATGGCGCAGATCGAGAAGGCGCTGCGCAAACAGTTCAAGAAGAAGCAGAAAGCTGCGGACCTGAACTGGGGTGCGGTGAAGGCGGGCTACGACTACGCCGCCGCCACTTTCACCAAGGCAGATCCTTTCACCGTCGAGCCCATGAACAAGACCGCGGGCAAGATCATCATTGAGGGCAACGCCGCCGCGGCGCTGGGCTGCATGTTCGCCGGGGTGACCGTGGTGACCTGGTATCCCATCACGCCTTCTTCGTCGCTGTGCGAGCAGCTCATTGATTACATGAAGCGTTTTCGCGTGGGCAAGGACGGCCGCGCCAACTTCGCCATCGTGCAGGTCGAGGACGAGCTGGCCGCCATCGGCATGGTGCTGGGCGCGGGCTGGGCGGGCGCGCGCTCCATGACCTCCACCTCCGGCCCCGGCATTTCCCTGATGTCGGAGTTTGCCGGCCTGGGCTACTACGCCGAGATTCCCGGCGTCATTTTTGACATTCAACGCGTGGGCCCCTCCACCGGCCTGCCTACGCGCACCATGCAGGGTGACATCCTTTCCACTGCACTGCTTTCGCATGGCGACACCAGACACATCCTGCTGCTGCCCTCGTCGGTGGAAGAGTGCTTCACCATGGCGGGCGAGGCCTTCGACCTGGCCGAGCAGTTCCAGACGCCGGTGTTCGTCATGTCCGACCTGGATCTGGGCATGAATAACTGGATGTCCGACCCGTTCCCGTATCCCGAGCAGCCGCTCCAGCGCGGCAAGGTCCTGAGCAAGGCCGACCTGGAAAAGCTGGGCGGATTCGCGCGCTACAAGGACGTGGACGGCGATGGAGTCGGCTACCGCACGCTGCCCGGCACCGATCATCCCAAGGCGGCGTACTTCACGCGCGGCAGCGGCCACAACGAGAAGGCGCAGTACAGCGAGCGCCCCGACGACTACCAGAACAACCTGGACCGCCTGGTGAAGAAATTCGAAACCGTGCGCTCCCACGTCCCCCGCCCTGAATTGGCGGGGACTGGCTCCAAGATCGGCATCCTGGCCTACGGAACGACCCACTGGGCCATCGTCGAGTGTCGCGACCAGCTCCGCGGGGAATACAACCTGGATACCGACTACCTGCGCCTGCGCGCCTATCCCTTCAGCCGCGAAGTGCCGGAATTCATTGACCGCCACCAGCGCGTGTATGTGGTGGAGCAGAACCGCGATGCGCAGATGCTCGGCCTGATGCGCCAGGAGCTCGACGCCGGCCGCATCGCCAAGTTGCACAGCGTGCGCCACTACAACGGGCTGCCCATTGACGCCCGCTCAGTCACCGACGACATCATTTCCCAGGAGGGCAAGTAGCCATGGGCTCGACTCCCGCGGCGCCGGCCGAAAAGACCAACCGCATCGGCCTGACGGTGGTGGAATACAAGGGCGGCAAGACCACGCTATGCGCCGGCTGCGGCCACAACGCCATCTCCGAGCGCATCATTGACGCCATGTTTGAAATGGGTATCCAGCCGGAAACCGTGGCCAAGTTCAGCGGCATCGGATGCTCGTCGAAGAGTCCGGCGTACTTCCTGAACCGCTCGCACTCGTTCAACGCCGTCCACGGACGCATGCCTTCGGTGGCCACGGGCGCGCTGCTCGCCAACCGCAAGCTGCTGGGCATCGGCGTGAGCGGCGACGGCGATACCGCCTCCATCGGCATGGGCCAGTTTGTCCACCTCATGCGCCGCAACCTGCCCATCATTTACATCATCGAGGACAACGGCGTCTACGGGCTCACCAAGGGCCAGTTCTCCGCCACCGCCGACCTCGGCTCCAAACTCAAAACCGGCG
>CAZXVY010000218.1:0-4997 GCA_964644115.1 uncultured Terriglobales bacterium | reverse complement strand
CCCGAGGTCTTGCCGGCGAAGGCTTCGCGACCGGTGGCCATTTCGTAGAGCACCAGGCCGGCGGAGAACAGGTCGGTGCGACCGTCGAGCGGCTCGCCGCGAACTTGTTCCGGGGACATGTAGGCCACCGTGCCGACGGCGGCGCCCTCACCGGTGAGCGCGGCTTCCTCCGCCTGGGTGGGCATGGAAGCATCGGCGGCCCCGGCGTAACGGCCACGCTTGGCCAGCCCGAAATCCAGCACCTTGGCGTTGCCGCGCGCAGTGACGAAGATGTTGGCCGGCTTGATGTCGCGATGGGTGATGCCGGCGGCGTGGGCAACATCCAGGGCGTCGGCAATCTGGATGCCCAGGTCCAGCAGCCGCTCCAGCGGCAGGGCCCGCCCGCCGATCAGGTGCTTCAGCGTGGCCCCTTCCAGGTATTCCATCACCAGGAAGCGGTCGCCATTCTCTTCGCCGATGTCGTAGATGGTGCAGATGTGGGGGTGGTTCAGAGCGGAGGCCGTCTGGGCCTCGCGCTCAAAGCGCGCCAGCGCCTGGGGATCGCGGGAAAGGTCGTCGGGCAGGAACTTCAGGGCGACAAAGCGATGCAGATTGCTGTCTTCGGCCTTGTAGACAACACCCATGCCGCCGCCGCCCAGCTTTTCAAGCACCCGGTAATGGGAGATGGCCTCGCGGATCAAGTGCCCCCTGGAAGCGAACGGCCATGTTAGGGTGCGCGCGCGATCAAGTCAAACGGCGCGATGTCTCCTGACAATCGCGGCGCGGCACGGTATGATGCCGCGAGCGTGCACACGGCTCCGCAGTCGGAAGGGCTGCGGAGACGTCGAAGAGGCGTGGGCGTGAAATACTGCGACACTTGCCGCACCACTTATCCGAACGACTTCTCCACCTGCCCCAAGGACCAGACCGTCCTGCGCGTGACCTCCGAGCTGGTGCAGGGCATGATAATCCGCGAGAAGTACGAAATCCTGGGCAAGATCGGGGCCGGCGGCATGGCCGCGGTGTACCGCGCGAAGCATCTGGCGTTTAACGAAATCCGCGCCATCAAGGTGGTGAGCGCCCGCCTGGTGGACGACGAGACCTTTATCAAGCGCTTCAAGACCGAAGCCATCGTCACTCGCAAGCTGCAGCATCCCAACGCCGTCCGGGTGGACGACCTGGACACCACCGACGACGGTCGTCCCTACATCGTCATGGAGCTGGTGGCGGGGCGCGATCTGCGCAAGGTGATCCACGAGGAAGGCCCGTTCTCCGCCGCCCGCTCGCTCGACATAACCCGGCAGGCAGCGGCGGCGCTGGGCGCGGCCCACGCCCTGGGCATTACCCATCGCGACATCAAGCCCGACAACATCTTGCTGGTGCCCCAGCCCGGCGGCGGCGAGCTGGTGAAGGTGCTGGACTTCGGTATCGCCAAAGTGAAGGAAGGCGCGATGGACATGGGCGCCGGCTACACCGCCACCAAGACCGGTATGGTGGTGGGCACGCCGCAGTACATTTCTCCCGAGCAGGCCATGGGCAAACACGGCGAAGCCATTGACGGCCGCTCCGACCTCTACTCCCTGGGCGTAGTGCTCTACGAAATGCTCACCGCCAAGCTGCCTTTTGATTCCGATACGCCGGTGGGGCTGCTGCTGCAGCATATTCAAACCATTCCCACGCCGCCGCACCGCCTGCGGCCGGACTTGCAGATTCCAGAGGCGCTCTCGCTGGTTCTGATGAAGCTGCTGGAAAAAGACCGCGAGAACCGCATCCAGAGCGCGGCGGACCTGATCGAAGTGATCGACTCGCTGCCCGCCGGGTTCGAGGGCACGTCGGTGATGGGATCGGACGACGTGGCTGCCCCGATGAAATCGGGGCCCCAGCCCGCGCCTGCGGCATCGGGGCCGTCGGGGACCGCTGTGGGCATCTCTACGCCCACGGCTTTCGCGGCAGCGCCGCGTCCGAGTGCGCCGCCACCGAAACCGGCGGCCAAGCCACCGGCACAGCGTCCCCCTGCAGCCTCTCTGGCCACCACCGCCGCTCATCCCGCTCCCGCAGCTTCGCTTCCCGCCGCGAGCAGCAACTGGAAGAGGCCGGTCGCGATTGTGGCCGTAGTCGTAGTGCTTCTGATTGCGGGCCTCGGCTACCGGGCCGCTACCCGGAGCGAGCCCGGTGTTCAGCCACAATCCGGAGCTCCACCTGCGGGCAGCGCCGGCGGCGCCACGGATACGCTGGTCGCCGGGACTTCTTCAAGCGGCGCCACGGCGCAGCCGCCCGCCGTGGGGGACGCGGCCAGCCCGCAGCGCGCTGAGCCGCCTCTTGCCGACCTGGACGAATCGGCTCCCGATCCCGACCAGCCGGAGCTCAAGCAGCGGATGGCGCAGGCGCTGGTCACACGCGCGCGGCAGGACGCCGCCCAGGGCAACTACGATGCCGCCATCCGCAAACTGGAGCGCGCGGCGCGGCTCGATCCGCAGAATGCCGATGTGCAGGAGGCCCTGCGCCGCGCCCGCCGCGCCCGAAAAACGGAACTCGAAGTCCTGAGGAGGCGACGATGAAATCCCCACTCCGGCTCTTGTGCCTGGTCCTGCTTTTCTGCGCCCCACTGCCCAAGGCGACGGCGGGGCCGCAGGCCGGCCCTCGCAACCTGGTCGTCCGCCTTCCGGTGGCCCATTTGCATGAGGGTGGCGCTTCCTGTTACGGACATCTTTACTTCTCGCGTGACCGCGTGCGCTACCAAGTGGCCCGTCCGCAAACCGCCGCCGGGCACAGCTTCGACGTGGCGCGCAGCGAAGTCACGGCACAGCCGACTGATACTTCCAGCGTGGAACTGCGTGCCGGAAGTCGCGGGATGTACCACTTCCTGCATCTGCCCGCGGCGAACATTGAGCGCGGACAGCACGGGGAGCGCGGACAGCACCAGTCCGCCGACGCGCTTGCCGCAAGCGACCTGCTGGCCGCGGCCGGCGGCTTTGCCCGGCTTTCCGCCGAACTCGACAGCGGAGGCCAGCGTCCGCGCGGCGCTGCGCAGCTCTCCGTCGCCATCCAGAAGATCGTTACCGACCCGGGCGGGGTCGAAGTTTTGGTGGACGGAATCCCCTGGGGCTCGACCGACGCCGAAAGCGGCGAACTCATCCTGCGCGGCCTTCCCTTCGGGGAGCGCAACTTCACCCTGCGCCGCCGGGGATACGAACCCGTCCGCTTCCCAGTGGTCTACGAGCACGAGCGCACCGGTGAAATCTTCGCTCCCATGAAGGTGATGCATGCGGAGCCGCAACTCGGCAGCCTGCTCCTGGAAGACGTGCTCGACATGCTCGAAGGTGGCGTCCCACCCGAGCGCATTGCCGTGCTGGTGCGGCGGAAGGGCGTGGGTCTTGACCTGGCCGGCGAAGCCGAGCAGCGCCGCATCGCTGCCACTGCCGGCGAGGCGCTGGGTCGCCAAAAGCATCTGGCGGAGCTGCTGGCGGCGGGCGCTGCGCGCGACATTGTTCGTGGTGATTACGCCTCCGCGATTTCCGCGCTGGAGTTTGCTGCGCGCCTCGATCCCGCAAACGCTGCCGTCCGTGACGCCCTCGGCCGCGCCCGTCGCGCCCGCGAAACCGAACTCGAAGTCCTGTCGAGGCGTTGATGAAGGCCGCCCTTAGTTCGGTTGCGCTCTTGCTGGCCCTCTGTGTCGTCCTCTGGGCTGGCGTGCTTCCGGCAACCGCCCAGCAGGAGAAGCCGCAGGAGAAGCCCAAGGAAAAGCCGGAGCCCAAGCCGCCGCTGCGCAACCTGGTGGTGCGCCTTCCCGTGGCGCATTTGCATGACGCCGCCGGCGCTGCCTGCTACGGGCATCTTTATTTTTCGCGCGACCGCATTCGCTACCAGGTGGCAAAGCCGCGCACCGCCGCCGCGCACGCGCTCGACGTCGCGCGCGCCGACGTGGAAGCAGCGGAACAGTCTCCCGGCCTGGAGCTGCGTCCCAAGAATCCCAAGCCGAACCGCAAGCCGCAGGGCTTTGCCCTGCTGCCGCCGGAGAACGTTGAGCTGGGCCGCCACCAGGCCTCCGACGTGCTCCCTGCAAAGGACCTGCTGGCCGCTGCCAACGGCTTTGCCGAACTGGCCGGCGAGCTCGACGGTGGTGGCCAGCGACCGCGCGGCGCGCCCGATCTTTCAGTCACCATCCAGAAATTCGGAACCGATCCCGGCGGCGTTGAAGTGCTGGTAGACGGTTTCTCCTGGGGAGCAACCGATCTTGAAAGCGGCGAGATCATCCTCTACGGCCTGCCCTTTGGCGAGCGCAGCTTTGTACTGCGCAAGCGCGGATACGAAGTGGTGCGTTTTCCAGTGAGTTACGAGTACGAGCGCACCGGTGAAACCTACGTCGCCATGAAGGCGCTGAGCCCGGCGGCGCGCGGCGGCGGCCTGCTGCTCGAGGACGTGCTCGACATGCTCGAGGGCGATGTGCCTCCCGCGCGCGTGGCCGTGCTGGTGAAGGAGAAAGGCGTCAGCTTCGCGCTCACCGACGCCGCCGAAAAACGCATCCGCAGCGCCGGCGGAGATGATGCCTTGATGCTGGCCATCGCAAAAGCGAAAAAGTAGGTTGGCCACAGAGGCACCGAGCCACAGAGAAAAGCGATCGTTGGATTTCGTGCCTGATTTTTCTCTGTGACTCTGTGTCTCTGTGGCTGCTTTTCTTCGCGCTCTCTGCGGGCTCGGCGGTGATAATCTCCCTGCATGCCGCTGGTCGAAGTCCGCGACCTGGTCAAGGTCTTCCCGCTGGGCGAGTCCGTTTTTGGCGGAGCCGCCTCGCGCGAAGCCCGCGCCGTGGACGGCGTCTCGCTCGACATCCACGCCGGCGAAACCCTGGGACTGGTGGGCGAGTCAGGATGCGGCAAGAGCACGCTGGGGCGGCTGATCCTCAGGCTCATCGAGCCCACCTCGGGCAGCGTCCGCTTCGACGGCCGCGACTTGCTGGCCGCGGGCGGCGGCGAGCTGCGCCGCTTGCGCCGCGACATGCAGATCGTCTTCCAGGACCC
>CAZXVY010000217.1:0-5007 GCA_964644115.1 uncultured Terriglobales bacterium | reverse complement strand
GAACCTTGGGCGCGCCCGCTTTGTAGAAAGGTCCGAGATCATTGGGCGGCGTGGGCTTCAGTTTGCGGCGCTCGGCTTCTTCCCACCAGGCCAGCACGCTGGACTCGGTAAGCGGCACGGTGGCGGCCAGCACGCCGGCCGCGAAGCACTTGCTGAGGACATCTCGCCGGGAAAACTGATGAGTTGTCATGTCTCGCACCTCTTCACCACCGCCGGGTGAGTGTAAATCGTTGCTGGTGGGTTTTCAACGGGTTGTATTACCCGTTCAGCAGCGCCACGCCTACGCACACCATCAGCGCGGCGGCCCAACGGCGGCGGTCAACGTTTTCGTGGAGGAAGAATTTCGCGGCGACCGCGCTGGTGACGAACGTCAGCGAGGCCGAAGCCGGCGCAACCAGGCTCAGGTCCGCCCAGGAGAGCGCCACCAGCAGGCTGAAGAAGGCGACGGCCATGCAGCCAACGCCCAGCAGAAAAGTTCCGTTCAGGAGCACGCGTCCCAGAACATGAGCAAGTCCCTCGCGCCGGCGCAGTTCGCCCAAGTCGCCGATGCGCTTCATGGCGCGCGAGAGCAGCACGTCACCGGCGGTCGAAGCCAGCACCACCACGGTGATCGAGCCCCAGGTGTAGAGCAGCGTCATACGCGGGGCCTCGTAGCGACGATGTCCGCCGTTTCTTCCAGGGTTGCAGGGCGTGGCGTAATCTCCGGCCCGCGGGCCACGAAGCCCACTCCGCTGCTCACCAGCAGGATTCCCAGCCAGCGCATGGGGGTCACGGTTTCGTTCAGCAGCCACACCGAGAGCAGCGCCACCAGCACGTAGCCGATGGCGGTTGCGGGCAGCACGTAGGTGAGGTCGGCCCAGGAGAGCGCCGTCAGGTACGCCGCAAAAAACATCAGCAGCAGAAGGATTCCCAGGACCACCCAGGGATCGGCGAGGGCAGCGAAGGCTTTGGACCAACGCTCGAGCGATATCGCCCCCACACGCTTCATTCCGTAGGACAGGGAAACGTCTCCCAGGGCGCCGAACAGGGCCACGCCCGCCAGAACCAGATATTTGCGAAAGTTCATACGGAAGGTTTAGGGCCACAAAACTGCATGCCGTAGAGACGCCCGTCAGGGCGTCTCCAATCCGCGGACATACGGGACCGGGCCTTGACAGGAAGTCTAGACGAAAAAGACGCGGCCGGGGGCGGCCGCGCTACACGCTAGATTGCCGGCTGGGTGGAGGCCGCAGCCTGTTCTTTGCGCAGCGCCTTGGCGTAGCGGTTGCGCTGGGCGCGCAGCTTGAGAAACGCCTTGGCTTCCTTGTACAGCCGCTTGCGCTCGACGGAATCAAACGCCGCCTTGCGGACGATGCGGAAGATTGCCTTGGGACGGAAGTAGTACTCGTCGTAGAAGCGGTGCACCATCTCCATCACGTAATCGCGAGGCAGGCCGGGGTACTCGATGTGCGCGAGCTGGTGTCCGCCTTCGTCCACCATCTTCTGGTCGTTCACGATGAAGCCGTTCTGCTTGGCGAAATCGTAAAGCTCGGTGCCCGGATAGGCGTGCGCAATCGAAACCTGGATGGTCTGGCAGTCCAGCTCCTTGGCGAAGTCAATGGTGCGGCGGATGGTTTCCCGGGTCTCACCCGGCAGCCCGAGGATGAAGTCGCCGTGGTCCACCAGGCCGAGCTTCTTGGAATCCCGCGTGAAGGCGCGGGCGCGCTCCACGGTGGCGCCCTTCTTGATGTTTTTCAGTATCTGCTGGTCGCCCGACTCATAGCCCACGATCATCAGGCGCGCGCCGGCATCCTTCATGGCCTTGAGGGTGTCGTAATCGGTGGTGACGCGCGAAGTGGAGGACCAGGTGATGCCCACCGGCTTCAGCTTTTCACACAGGGCGATGGTGCGCGCCTTCTGGATGTTGAAGGTGTCGTCGTCGAAAAAGAATTCCTTTACGTACGGCCAGTACTCCTTGGCGCGGGCCATCTCCGCCGCCACTTTCTCGATGGAGCGCTGCCGCCAGGGATGCCCGCTCAGCGTCTGCGGCCACAAGCAAAACGTACACTGCGCCGGGCAGCCGCGCGTGGTGTAGAGCGAAACAAACGGGTAGAGCAGGAAGGGAACGTTGTAGCGGCGCACGTCTAAGTCGCGGCGGTAGATATCGGTCACGTCGGGCAGCGCGTCCAGGTTGTCCACCGACGGCCGGTCAGGCGTATGCTTCACCGCTCCGTTCTTGAGATAGGAAATTCCCAGGATTTCCTCGAGCGGCTTGCCGTTGGCGAACTCGACGGTGGCGTAGTCGAACTCGCGGCGCACCACGAAATCGATGGCCGCGCACTCGCGCAGCGCGCGCTCCGGCTCGGTGGTCACCGGAGGTCCGACAAAACAGATCTTGATCTTGGGGTTCAACGCCTTGACGGCGTCGGCCATGCGTTGGTCGCCCTGCCAGCCGGGGGTGCTGGTGAACAGCACCAGGAACTCGTAGTCCTTCAGGATTTCGATGGTCTGCTGGGCGGAAACGTGGTGCGGAGGCGCGTCCAGCAGGCGCGAGCCTTCCAGCATTCCCGCCGGGTAGGCCAGCCACACCGGATACCAATAGGACTCGATTTCGCGCGTCGCCGGCCAGCGCGAACTGGCCCCGCCGTCGAAGTTCTCAAACGACGGCGGATTGAGGAACAGCGTCTTTAAGGGCATGTGTGGCTCAGGCACCTATCCTAACATCCGCCTAGTGCATAAAGACAAGTGCGGATCCCGGTTCCAGGTTAGCCGTGCTGCCGACTGCCGAGCAACGACCGCCAGCTACTTCATGGCCCACTTTTCCAGATCGCCGGTGGCCCGCAGAAGCTGCAATTGCACCTTCTCCAGCTCGAAGCTGGCATCGAGGAAGGACTTGTAGCGCTCGTTTTCCAGGGCGCGCACCTCGTGCTCTTCGCGCAGCGTAGCGGTTCCGGCTTCAACGCGCGCCTGCACCGCGTCCACTTCCGAGCGCGCCAGTTGATACTCCAGGCGCGCCACTTCGCGGGCCGCGCCCAGTTGTCGCACCGACCGCTGCAAGCGCAGGGTTTCGGCCGACACCTGGTGACGCACGCCCTGGGCCTGGCTGCGGGCCATCACCACTTCGGCCTCGGCGGCTTCGGCGCGCGAGCGTTGCGCGAAGTTGAGGAAGGGAAACCGGATGGCCACCCCCAGCGTCCCGTTATGGCGCTGGAAGCGCTGGAAGAACTCGTCGTAGTTGTTGTGGCGGCTGAACAGGCCGTACTGCCCCACCAGGTCGAATGCGGGATAGAGCATCTTGCGTTCGCCCTTGGCGCGGAACTGCTGCGCTTGCGCGCGCTCGTCGGCCACGCGCACCAGCGGGCTTTTCTCCAGGGCCAGTCCCACCAGGTTGTCTTCCTGGCGGATTTCCGGCAACTGAGGAATGGATTCCGTCAGGGTGGTGAGGGAATCCTCCGGCAACCCGGTCAAATGCGACAGACGCATGCGCAGCACGTCCCAGGCGCCCGAGGCTTCGGCGCGCCGCATGCGCACCCGGGCCACCGCCAGGCGGGCGCGCGTGCGTTCCACTTCGCTGTCCACGCCGGCGGCAATCCGTTCCTCCACGATCTGTTCCACGCGCGCCGCCGCTTCTTCCTGCTGGCGCAGCAGGCTGAGCGTGGCCGACAGCTTGTCGAGTTCGATGTAAGTGAGCGCGGTTTCCAGGATCACCTGGTCGCGGCGGTCTTCCTTCATCGTGCCTGCCAGGTTCCACTCGCTTTTGGCGGCGCGGATGAACTCCTTCTGCGCCGGGTTAAACAGGTACTGCTGCGAGTTGAGGCTGATGATGGAGGGCGCCGATCCCTCAATGCTGAGCGGGAATCCGTACGTCGCCGCGAGGCCGGAGCCCAGCACCATCTGCGGCAGGAACAGGTTGCGAGCCTCCTGGTAGGAATGGCGGGCCCGCGCCTGGTCGGCGTCGGCGCCGGCCATGGCGCTGCTCTGTCCAACCGCTAGTTCAATGGCGCGCCGAAAGGGAACCGGATCGGCGGCGGCGTAAAGAGTCAGCAACAGGAAAGCGATTGCGGTCAGGCGTTTTGCGAAGGTCATGGCGTCACCTTGGAAAAAAGTATTTGGCAGTTGGCGATTGGCATTTGGCCGCAAGCGGGTGCGTCTCGCAGGCCGATTGCAGGAACGTCGGGACCAAATGCCAAGTGCCAATTGCAAAGTGCTACTTAGACTCCTAGTCCACCCCCGCCTCCTGCAAGGCGGCGGCCATGCGCCGGTCGACGTCGGCCGCCATGGCGCCGAGGCCCCGACGCACCAGCGCGAGCGACAGGGCGGGCTGGACCTGCCGTGCCTGCCGGATGAGATCCCTGGCCTCCTCGATCTGACCGAGGCCAACCGCGTTCAGGACACCCCAGATGTATCCGAAGTAATAACTGGGTGAGAGGGCGATGAGCCGCCGGCTTACGGCCAGCCCCTCCTCGTACCGTCCGGCGTTCCAGTATGCCCCACCGAGGGCATCGTAGAAGATCCATTCCACGGGATCGCGCGGGCTCAGCCGCATCGCGCGCTGCACAAGATCAATGCTCTCCTGGGGCGGGTTCCCGATCATGTGCGCAAGGTAAGCAAGAAATGCCAGCGCCAGGGGCATGCTGGGGTTGAGATCCACTGCGCGACGTGCCGCCTCGTGCGCACCAGCGGAGTCCCCCGCCGTAATCAACGCGAATGCCAGGAAGGCCTGCGCTTCCGCGTCGCGCGGGTCCAGCGCGACGGCCCGGCGGGCCTGTGCCAGCGCAACCTCCAGCGTCCGCTCCGGAGAGTCGGTCCAGCTATTCACAACTTCCCACACTCCTACCTCGGCAAGCCGCGCCAGGGGCGTCGAGAACTGCGGATCGAGCGCGACGGCACGCTCCAGCAGGGTGCGTGCCTGGTCGCTGTCCGCACGGGTGAAACGGTGGAGGAGTGGCAGGGCGCGTTGAAATAAACCCCACGCCTCGAGGTTCTCCGGCGCGCGGCGCTGGGCGCGCGCAAGCTCGGCGCGCTGCA
>CAZXVY010000216.1:0-5030 GCA_964644115.1 uncultured Terriglobales bacterium | reverse complement strand
TGCGCCGCCTCGCGGGCATGGGTGTGTCCGGCGCCAAGCGCCGCACGCTGCCCCTGCCCTCGATCCTGAACTCGTATGGGCCGAGGGCCGACCGGTTGCCCAAGTCCACGCCCGCCAACCTGCGTCGCTTTGCGGAGACCCCGGTGGCGCGCAAGGCCATCAACACCATCAAGGACCGGGTGGCCGGCATGCGCTGGCGCATCCAGCCCAAGAACGCCCGCGACCTGGCCGAGGTTGCCGAGGGCGAGGAGCGCATCCGCGTCCTCACCGACAACTTCGACTCACCCAACGCGGACGACTCCTTCCGCTCGCTGGCCGAGCAGGTGCTCGAAGATGTGATCGTCGGTGGCTTCGGCGCCGTCGAAGTCCAGCTCAGCGGCGATGCCAAGCGGCCTCTGGTGTTGTGGCCGGTGGACGGCGCAACCATCCGCCTGCGCACGGACTGGAACGGCGAGCCCTCGTCGCCGCGCTACGCGCAGGCCACTGGCCGGTTCGGGCCGGAGGCGCACATCGAGCTCGCGGATGACGAACTCATCTACATCCGCCTGAACCCGCGCTCGCATACGCCGTTCGGCTTGGGGCGCCTCGAAGTGGCGTTTGAGACCATCAGCTCTTTCCTGGGCGCGCACCGTTATGCCGCGCGCCTGGCCTCGAACTCCGTAGTGCAGTACGCGCTCTGGCTGCAGGACCTGACGCCCGCGCATCAGGAGCGGTTGATCCGCTGGTGGCAGGACGAAATCGAAGGCACCGGCCGCGTGCCCATTCTTTCCGTCGAGCACAAGCCCGAGGTGCTGCGCTTCGGAGGCGGCACCGACTCCGACTTGCGCATCGCCTGGCAGGAGTTCCTGCTGCGCGTGATTGCCGACGCTTTCGACCTGCCGCCGATGCTGCTCGGTCTGGAGCACGACGTAAACCGCACCACTGCCGCCGAGCTCAACGACCTGGCCTTCCGCGGCGCCATTGTGCCTACGGCGCGGCTGTTCGCCGAGCACCTTACGCGCGACGCCATCGGAAAGAAGCTGGGGTGGACGGACCTGGAGTTCGTCTTTACCGACGTGGACGCGCGCAACGAGAAGGAAGAAGCGGAGATCCACGAAATCCTGCTGCGCAACGGCGTGCTCACCGTGAACGAAGTGCGCAGGATGCGCGGGCTGCCGGAGATTGAGCCGTCAGCCATCAGCCGTCAGCCCTCAGTCAACGAAACCTAGGCGCTACCAGCAATCGCCAATGAACCAATCGTCAATGAGCCAATTCGCCATTGAGTCCATGTCGCTCGAGCTGCCGCCTGTTGCCCGCCATCCCAACCGCCAGCCGTTTCACGGAGTGCTGACGCTGGTGGATGTCGCCTCGGAGCGCGCGCCCTCCGGAGCCCGCGGGCACCGCGTGATTCTGACGCGGGCCGCGGCCGAGAGCGCCATTCCGTCGTTGCTGGGCATGGGCCTCGGCTACCGCCCGGCGCTGGACGGACACGACGCCCGCCGCAAGGTAGGCATCATCACCGGGGCAGAGATCGTGGGGCGCAGCCTTGAAGTCCGCGGCTACCTGTTCGCGCGCGATTTCCCGGAGCTGGTGCGCGAGCTGCGCGCCGGCGGCCCCGCAAAAGCGGGATCGTTGGGAATGTCCTACGAAATCGCCGACGCGCGCGTGGCTGACGTGAAGGCCTCCATCTGGAAGCTCACGGAAGTCATTTTTACCGGCGCAGCGATTCTGCGGCGCAGCAAGGCCGCGTATCCCGACACCTGGATCGAACTTCTGCCTTCGGCTCGGCCGGCCGGAGGCCTTCGTGCACAGGCCCGCCAGCAGTCTGGCGGGCAGGCCGCAGCTTCTTCCACCCGAACCCGAAAACCACCCGCGCCCGCCTCGAAAGAATCAGGGGCGGCGCTATCAGGAGCCAGAATGAACGACGAATCCACGCAGCAACTCATCTCGACCACCGAGCGCCTGGCCGCCGCCGCCAAAGCCCTGTCGGAGGCCGCCGGACGCTTGGAAACGCAGCACCGCGAACTCAACCAGCAGCAACACGCACTCGACGACAAGATCGCGCGCATGGTCGCCGCCATCGAAGACCAAGGCGCCGCTTCTTCCTTCACTGACCTGAAGGAACGCGTGGCGCAACTGGAGCGCGAGAATGCGGATCTCAAGTCCCACGCCTCACGCATCTCCGCCAACTCGGCGCGCAAGACACTGCCTCCGCTGGTGACGGCGCTGCTTTCCAAAAGCGGCGTCGACTCGCCGGAAGGGATTGACGCTGCCACGCTCGACAAGACCCTCGCCTCTCTGAGCGTGGAGCAGCGCATCGCCGTGAAGGCGCAGATGGCGCGCGCCGGACTGATCGAGTAACCACAGCTCTTAGCCATTGGCTCTTAGCTCTTAGCCCTTGGTCCGAGTAGCTGCCCGGTCCTGCTGGATGCCACGGGTGTCCACGGGTGAATCTCCAGGCTAAAGGCCAAGAGCTAAGAGCTAAGAGCCAATAGCCAATTGCCAAACGCAACCGCTTCTCCAACCCATCCTTTTCGCGAAAGGGAAACGAAATGAATGCACAGTTCATTGACCTGAACGCGGCCGCCGATTTCCTCGGACCGGGCGCGATCGAGGTCAACCGCTACCAATCGGAAATCTTCGACATCGTGCGGCGCCGTAGCCCGTTCGGGCAGCGCATCAAGCAGATGCCGGCCACCGGCCACCCCTCGCGCTTCTTCGAGCAGACGGCCATCAACTCGCCGTCCGCGGCCAACGCGTTCGTGGATCCGCGCAGCATCGTGGCTGTAGTGGGCTCCCCCACGCGGGTGGAGCGCAGCGTCCCGCTGAAGGCCCTGGTGTCGCAGATCAACTACAACCTGTTCGACCTGGAGGTTGGCGCGCAGCAGAGCCAGTTCGCCTTCCTGCAGGCCAAGGACCTGGCGGACTCGGTGGACGGCCTGATGCGCACCCACGACCAGGCGCTGTGGAACGGCACCGACACTTCGCTGTCCACGCCCACCACGCTGCAGTACTTCGGCGCCACCGGCCAGATCGCGGCCGGCGGCCAGGTGGCCACCATCGCCGTCGCCGAGAGCATCGTGGATCGCATGAAGGAGATCGTGGCGCTCATGGTCGCGAGCTCCTCCTTCGAGGTGCGCCCCACCGCCATCTACGGCAATCCGGTGCTGATGGACCTGATCGACCGTGAACTGAAGTCGATGTACAACGTCGTGCTCTCCACCACCGAGATCGCCGGCGGGCTGCGGGTGAAAACGCTCTCCACCATGGCGGGCGAAATTCCGCTGATTCCCGACTGGGCGCTCACCTACACCGGCACGCCGGGCAGCGGCACCGCCGTGCTTCCGGCGTACATCGTCACCGAGGAGCTGATCGAGTACCACTGGCTCACCGATCCCAACCCGCGCGTGTTCCAGCTGGGGCTCACCGGCTCGCTGGCCGCGCAAAACGTGGTGGTGAAGTTCGGCGCTGTGGTGGTCAAGGGCGCCAGCTACGCGCACTACAAAGTGAACGTCAACCGGTAATTGACGATTGCATCATTGACTCATTGACGATTGACAACGCGCCCCGCTGCCTAACGATGGCGGGGCAGTCAATCGTCAATGAACAAATCCAACAATCGCCAATCTTCCAGCAAGGCTGCGAACCACCTATGGTCTACCTCTCTCCTTCCGAATACGCAGCGTACGGCGTGGAGGCAAGAACGCCCGCGGCCTGGGTCGCGGCGGCCTCCTCTCTGGTAGACGCGCACTGCCGGCGCCCCACGCTGGCGGTGGCGCAGTACGTGGAACGCCTGCGTCTGCGCGCGGGCCGCAACACCGTCCGCCTCACCTACCTGCCTCTGGCGACGGTGGCGCCCGCAACCACGCCCATCGTCCTGGCGCGCGGCCGCTATGCGGTCCCGCGCCGGGACGAGGGCGGCCCCGCCGACTTCGGCGCCGACATCGCGCGCGCGTTCTCGTTGCCGGGGACGTGGTCCAACCTCGACGCGTCGTCCATTGATTACGACGCCGACACCGGCGAACTCAGCCTCCCGATCAACTCGCTCGGACTCGCGTACAACGAAGTCGAGATCAGCTACAACGCCGGCCTGGCCGCCATCTCCGACGGGGTGAAGTTCGCGTCCGCCCAGATCGTGCGCAACGCCCAGGCCACTCCGGCGCTCAACATCCGCGCCGGCAACCTTGACCGCATGCACATGGAGTACTTCGCGGACACGCTGGTGGACGCCACCGTCCGCGCCTATCTCGCGCCCTATGTCGCGCAGAAAGTGGGATAGCCACGCGCGCTAGCCCGGCCGCCCCCGGCCAGTCAGCCGGGCCAAGTCCGGCTTGGAAGAACGTCCCCGGAACGAAAAGAGGACCATGCTGGAATTTCCCCTCAGTTTCGAAAACGCGCGTAGCCAGGCCATGGCCCGGGTCACCGAAGCCATGTTGCGGGCGCTGGGCGCGGCGGAAGTCACCCTGCGCCTGCCGGTCAACGTCGCCCTGATCAACGCCGACCTGGGCCTGGCCACGCCGGTCACCGAAGACGTGGTCATCAAGCCGGCAGTGTTGCGCTCGCTGCCTTCCTCCAAAGCGGGCAGCGGGCGCGTGGAGCTGCTGGTTGCCGCCTCCACAGTTGTGGAGCAAGCGGTGTCGCGCAACGCCGAGTCTCCGGAGGCGCTGCTCGACACAGCCCTGGGCATCGTCCACAACGACAAGCTCCTGCGCATCCAGAGCGTGGACGTGCACGCCATTGCCGAGGATCCGTGCTTTTACCGGATTACCGCGGCCGAGTAGAGCTGCCATCTGCCCAAGCCCGACTGACCACTAACCACTGACCTCCATGCAATTCGCCAAAGACAGCTTCTACATCGCGCTGCGCGACCGCCTGGCCGTGCTCAACCCGGCGCGGACCGTCTATCTCGACGGCGTCACGCGTCCGGCAGTGATCGTCGCGGAGAACCAGCCCAGCACGCCCTCCGGAGGATCCTCGTTGCGCTCCTTGGCCAGCGGCGAGTCCACGCGCGCCAGGTCGGCACCGATGGCGCCGGGCAGCACGTAGCGCTG
>CAZXVY010000215.1:0-5068 GCA_964644115.1 uncultured Terriglobales bacterium | reverse complement strand
CCGATGGCGCAGAGGTCTTTGTAGATGGCGCATTTGTCGGAAACGCTCCTGCCACGCTCAAGCTTGCCAAGGGTCCTCACCAGATTCGAATGGTAGCCCCCGGCTTTAGAGTCTGGGTCAGGGAGGTGACTGTTCTTGCGGGCGGAGAATCAAGCGTGAACGCCACGCTCGAAAAGGAATAGCACTATCGGAACGTCTTAATACTTCGGCATCTTTGGATCAATCTTGTCTGCCCAAGCCAGGATCCCGCCCTTCAGGTTCTTCACTTTGCGGAAGCCGGCATGCCGCAGGAAGTCCACGGCCTGGGCGGAGCGCACGCCCGAGCGGCAGTGGGCCACGATTTCGCGGCTCGAATCGAGTTCATGGGCGCGTTTGGGCAGGTCACCCAGCGGCAAAAGGTATCCGTTCAGGTTGCAGATCTGGAACTCGTGCGGCTCGCGCACGTCGAGGATGAAGACGTCTTCCTTCGCGTCCAGCTTCTGCTTCAGCTCTTCCACGGTGATTTCAGGAACCGCGGCGGTGGTTACCGACTGCTCCTCGCCGCGGATGCCGCAGAACTCCTGGTAGTCAATCAGCGCGGTGACCGTGGGATGCGGGCCGCAGGCCGGGCAGTCCGGATTCTTGCGCAGCTTGAGCTGGCGGAAGTTCATGCCCATGGCGTCCACCAGCAGCAGGCGTCCGATGAGCGGGTCGCCCCGGCCCAGGATGAGCTTGATGGTCTCCGTGGCCTGGATCACGCCCACCAGGCCGGGCAGGATGCCCAGCACGCCGCCCTCGGCGCACGAGGGCACGAGTCCGGGCGGAGGCGGCTCCGGATACAGGCAGCGATAGCACGGCCCTTCCTTGGTGGCGAACACGCTGGCTTGCCCCTCGAAGCGAAAGATGGAGCCGTACACGTTGGGCTTGCCGGTGAGCACGCAGGCGTCGTTCACCAGGTAGCGGGTGGGGAAGTTGTCGGTACCGTCGGCGATGACGTCGAACTGGCGGAAGATCTCGAGCGCATTGGCGCTGGAGAGCCTGGTGTCGAACTTGCGCACTTCGACAAACGGATTGATGCCCTTCAGCGTCTCTTCCGCCGAATCCAGCTTCTTGCGGCCCACGTCGGCGGTGGAGTGGATGATCTGGCGCTGCAGGTTGGTGAAGTCCACCACATCGAAGTCCACCAGGCCGAGTGTGCCCACGCCGGCCGCCGCCAGATACATGGCCAGGGGCGAGCCCAGGCCTCCGGCGCCGATGCACAGCACCCGAGCGGCCTTCAGCTTCTGCTGACCCTCCATGCCCACCTCGGGCATGATCAGGTGGCGCGAGTAGCGAAGGACTTCTTCGTTGGTTAGAGCTACCGGTTCCACAGCCTTCGTGTCCCTTCGTGTCCTTCGTGGTTCGCTTCTTGAGATCCGCCCGCGATGCTTGGCACAATCGAAATCGCGTCGCTCTCCTTCACCGGCGTTTCTTCCTTCTGCAAGTAGCGGATGTCCTCGTCGTTCAGATACACGTTGACGAACGCCCGCAGCTTGCCCTGGTCCGAGTAAAGATGCCGGCGCAGCTCGGCGTACTGCGTGGTCAAATTCCGCAGTCCTTCGCCCACGGTTTTGCCTGCCACTTCCACCGTGGCCTGCTTGTCCGCGTACGGCCGCAGCGGAGTGGGAATATGTACCTTCATGGCCCTCCTAACAGATGATTATGCCCCCTGCTTTGATTCGCCCGCTACTGCGGGGGATTCGCCCGCTACCGCGGGGGATTCAACCGCGACTGCGGCAGGGGACACGACGATGTCCTCGCCGGCGAAGCGCTTGTCTTCTTCTCCCGACCCCAGGAGCGCAAACGAGTTGGTCACCGCCGCGCGGCCCTTTTCGACGCTCGTAATCACGTACGAGCAACCGTACCAGTGGGCCTCCGCAAGATCCGTAGCTGACCACTGCGCAGGGTGGTCGGGATGCGAGTGGTAAAACCCCACAATGTCCAGCCCCTGCTCGCGCGCCCGGCGCTGCGCCGCAACCAGTTCCTTGGGAGCGATGTGGTAGCGGTTGTGCGGCGAATCGGCGCGCGTGTTGCCGGCGCGCAGTACGGCCTCCACCGTCCGCGTTTCGCCCTCGATGCGACCCAGCAGCACCCCGCAGCACTCGTGCGGATACGTCTCCTCCCCGTGGCGGCGGAGCGAGTCGAGGTCGGATTGAGAGATGCGGAGCATGGTCCTCTGATTGAATCATTGAATGATTGAATCATTGAGTCATTGGCGAACCGCCCACGATACTGATTCAATGATTCAATGACTCAATGATTCAATCTTCATCCTTCTTCCCAAAATCTCTCACTCAAGTACTTGTCACCCGAGTCCGGGAAGATGGTGACGATCACTGCTTCCTGCTTCTTCGCTACCAACTCCAGCGCCACCCGGCGGCAGCCGGCAACCGCGGCTCCGGCGGAGATGCCCACCAGCAAGCCTTCCTCGCGGGCCAGGCGACGGACCATCTCGTAGGCCTCCTCTGTGGCGATGCCCAGGTCGTGGTCGGCGAGCGTGGGGTCGTAAATCTTCGGCACGATGGCCGTGGCCATGTGCTTGGCGCCCTCAATGCCGTGGAAGGGCGAATCCGGTTGCAACGAGATGCATTGGATTCTTGCGTTCAGTTCCTTCAGCCGCCGGGCCGTTCCCACGAATGTCCCGCTGGTGCCCAGCATGGCCACGAAATGCGTGACCCGCCCGCTGGTCTGCCGCCAGATTTCCTCCGCCGTACCGTGGTAGTGGGCGCGCCAGTTGGCGTCGTTGGAGTACTGGTCGGCGTAAAAATAACGTCCCGGCTCGGCGGCGTACATCTCCTGCGCCTTGCGGATGGCGCCGTCCGACCCCTCCCCCGGGTCGGTGTACACGATGGTCGCTCCGTACGCCTTCAGGATGCGTTTGCGCTCAGCCGACACGTTCTCCGGCATGCATAGGGTGACTGGAAAGCCCCGGGCAGCGCCGATCATGGCGTAGGCGATGCCGGTGTTGCCGCTGGTGGAGTCGAGCAGCACCTTCCCCGGCCCCAGCTTCCCGGTGCTCTCGGCCTCCGCCACGATGCGGGAAGCGGCGCGGTCCTTCACCGAGCCGCCCGGGTTCAGCCACTCCACCTTGGCCAGCAGGCTTATGCCGGGAAGGTCGCTGCTCACCCGCTCCAGCCGGACTAGGGGCGTATTGCCCACGCGGGCGAGCACCGCCTCACCCAAGGCGGAGGCGGCCTCCAGCCTCCGCGTGCCCTGCTTGGGGGCCGTCGGCGGCCTTCCGCCTACGGATTTTTTCGCCGCTGTTACCAATCTGATTAATCCTGTCTAAGTTGTTGAAAATACATATCCCTATGCGGATGCCGGTGGACACTTGCCAGCTTCTAGTCTATAAGAGGGCTAGCCTGACGGGCAACGCCACCCCCATTTAGATGTATCGTATGCCCTCCAGGGTGCGGTCCGAGAGATCGGGCCGGTCCCCGACGCCCTGAGAAATTCACACAGCCCAGCGCTGGGTCCCAAGAGCCGGCAGCGGCTTTTTCGGAAATACTTTGAGCTGAAAGGAATCACAACCGTACCCATGAGTGGACAAACTGCAACCCGAACCTACGAAGAGGCGGTGGCCTGGCTGCGCGAGCACGGGTTTGACGTTCTGGAAGCGCCCGCCACCAGTAACCGCGTGTTTGTGAAGAAGTTGAACTGCTCGGCGGCCATCGAAAAGGCCGGCGACGACAGCGTGCGCGTGTTCGCCAAACCCGGCTACCTGCTGGGCGGCGAGATCTCCAAGCTGGTGGACCGCGGCTACCAGAAGTTCCTCAAAACCTCGAAGACCGAGGTTCCCGCGACCGCCGACCACCTGAAGGCGGTGCACCAGTTTTCGGAAGAGCTCAAGGAAGCCACCGGCGCCGCCAGCCTGTACAACGAGTCCCTGGGCACGGTGAGCGACCGCTACGTTTACGACCGGGTGGTGGACCGCGACCAGCCCGAGACCGCGCGTCCCAAGCGTCCGTGGCAGGTGACCGCGGAGCCCAAACCCGGCAGTAAGCGTGCCTGACCGGCTTCCCGCGCCGGAAAACGTCTGGCATTCCAGCAGCAGGCATGGTAAACCTTTGCCGAGCGAAGCCCGGCAAGGCAGCGCGGCAGTTGCGTCTGCCTGGCAGCGATCCGAATGCCTCCCCGACAGCCTCTCCCCGGCGTTGCCTGGTTCGACGTAGACGACCCCGCTTCGCCAGCGCTCGACAAGCTGGCCGCCACCTACGGCCTGCATCCCCTGCAGATTGAGGACTGCCGTCACGGAGGCCAGCGCGCCAAGACCGAAGATCACCCCACCTACTTCTTCAGCGTGCTGAAGCACATGCGCCCGGAGAAGCGGCACCTGTTCACGGATTTCGACGTATTCCTGGGCAGCGGCTTCCTGATTACCGTCCACGACGGGGAAAGCAGCGTGATCGAGAAGGTGTGCAAGCGGGTCACGGATCTGCCGTCCGGAGATCCACGGCGGGAACGCCTCGACTGGCTCTTCTACCTCATCACCGATTGCATCGTGGACGAGTACATGCCCATGCTGGACCAGATTTCGGAAGCTACTTCCACCATTGAGCACGAGGTGCTGCGCCATCCCGAGCCGCCGGTGCTGAAGCGCATCTTCGAAATGAAACGCAAGCTGATTGATTTCCGCCGCGTGGCCGGCAACATGCGCGAGGTGGCCAACGCCATCCTGCGCCGCCAGGGCGGCTTCGTGGGCGACGACCTCGACCCCTATTTCCGCGACGTCTACGACCACCTGGTGCGCATGCTCGACTTTGTGGAGAGCTACCGCGACATCCTTACCGGCACCCTCGACATCTACCTCTCCGCCGTCGCCAACCGCACCAACGAGGTGATGAAGGTCTTGACCCTCTACGGCACCATCGCCATGCCGCTGGTGATCATCACCGGCTTTTTCGGCATGAACCTGAACCTGCCCTGGGCGGAGGCGCCTCTGGGCGCGCTCTACGCTGTGGGTGTGATGCTGGTCTCTGTGCTGTGTGTGCTGGCGTATCTGAAGCGCAGGCACTGGTTCTAGAATCTTTCTGTCATTCCGAGCAAGGTG
>CAZXVY010000214.1:1775-5117 GCA_964644115.1 uncultured Terriglobales bacterium | reverse complement strand
GCGAGGAGTGCGCTACCTGCTCGCCGTTTCTGTTGCGGCAGATTGAAGCCATCGCGCCGCGCGTGCTGGTGTGCCTGGGCGCGGTGGCGGCGAGGACGCTGCTCGAAGTGAACGAGTCCATGGGCGCGCTGCGCGGACGCTGGCACGACTTCCGCGGAACGCGGTTGGCGGTTACGTATCACCCGGCGTATTTGTTGCGCGATCCCCGGCAGAAGGGCGAAACGTGGAAGGACTTGCAGATGGTGATGGAGTATCTGGGAATCCCTGTTCCCCGTAAGGGCGTTTGAGTCTCTTTCTCCCCCCACTTCTGAAAAAGCAAAACCAAGATTCCTCGACTTCGCGCTCCTTCGCCCCGAGACGACCGGGGCTCGGTCGCGCTCCGCTCGGAATGACAAACCGAGAGACAAGCGCCCATGAGTTACTCTGTTTCCCTGATGCCTGAGTTCTGCGAGGTCGCGCTGCCGGTGCCGGTGGACACGACCTTTACCTACCGGATCGCGGCCGAGGACGGCCACGCCACAGCGGTCGGGTCGGCGGCTTCCACACCGGTGGTGGGCGGGCGAGTGCTGGTGCCGTTTCGCAACCTGCGCATGGCAGGAGTAGTGACGGCGCTGCACGACAAGCCGCCGCCGGTGGCTGCCAAGACCGTGCTCAGCGTACTCGACGATGCGCCGGTGCTCGGCGAGGGTTTGATGCGGCTGGCGCGGTGGATCTCCGACTACTACCTGGCGCCGCTGGGGGAAGTGTTTCGCAGCATGCTGCCGCTGTCCGCGGAAGTGAAGCGGGCGGCGGCCTACCGCATCGCGGAGGCGGGCCTGGGGGCGCTGCATGCGTCGGCGGAGCGCGGGTCGTCGCTGCGTTCGCGCAAGGCGCCGGAAGAACAGATGGCGGAATACCGTGTGCTCGATTATCTGGCGGGCCAGGACTCGGTTTCCGAAAGCTCGCTGCGCTCGGCCACGCGCGCGAGCCGGGCGCTGCTTGCGGGACTGGTTAGAAAGAAGTGGATCGCGCGGGAAGACGTCTCCGCGGTGCGCGATGCGCGGCGCATGAGGAGCGTGGCCGTGCTGCGGAGCGCGGAGGGAAAGCTGAACGCCAACCAGCGCGCGCTGGTGGAAGCGCTAGCGTCGGCGGGCGGGCGCGTGCCGGTGGGGACATTGCGTGAGCTCGAGGTTCCGCGCTCCACGCTGGGCACGCTGGTGCGGCGAGGGCTGGTGGCGGTGGAGCAGGAGCCGGAGCAGTTCCGGGTGTCGCGGCTGGCGCCCACGCTGCGCCGGCAGGCGTGGGAGTTCAACCGCGAGCAGCGCGAGGCTTTTGCATCCATCGAGGCGGCGGTGGCGGCGCGCAAGTTTTCCACCACGCTGCTGCACGGCGTGACCGGATCGGGCAAGACCGCCGTGTATCTCGCAGCCATGCAGGCGGTGCTGGCTGCGGGACGGTCGTCCATCCTGCTGGTGCCGGAGATCGGGCTGACACCGGCGGCGGCGGCGAACCTCTACCAGGTGTTCGGCGAAGAAGTGGCGCTGCTGCATTCCGCGCTCTCCGACCGGGAGCGCGCCGAGCAGTGGCGGCGCATCCGCAGCGGCGAAGCGCGGGTGGTGGTGGGGACGCGCTCCGCGGTGTTTGCGCCGGTCAGCGACCTGGCGCTGATCGTGGTGGACGAGGAGCAGGACTCCTCCTACAAGCAGGAGGAAACGCCGCGCTACCACGCGCGCGACGTGGCCATCGTGCGAGCGAAGCTGGAGGGCGCGGCCGCGGTGCTGGGGTCGGCGACGCCGTCGCTGGAGTCGTTCCACAACGCGCGCGCCGGCAAATATGCCCTGGTGGAATTGCGGGAGCGGGTGGAGCAGCGTCCGCTGCCCGAAGTGGCGGTGGTGGACATGCGCGCCGAGTTCCGCGACACCGGGGAGGAGCACCTGCTGTCACGCGCGCTGCTGGGGGAATTGCGGGAGCGGCTGGAACGCGGCGAGCAGGCCATGGTGCTGCTCAATCGCCGGGGATACTCGGCGGCGGTGTTTTGCCGCGCCTGCGGGCACTCGCTGCAGTGCGCCAACTGCGCCATCGCGCTCACGCACCATCAGCGGGCGCAGCGGCTGCTGTGCCACTACTGCGGATACGCGCGCCCCATCCCGAAAATCTGTCCGGAGTGCGGATCGGAGTACGTGTATTTTCTCGGCTCCGGGTCGGAGAAGCTGGAAGAGCGACTGCACGAATCGTTTCCGCAGGCGCGCGTCGGGCGGCTGGACCGCGACACGGTGCGCGGGCGCGAGGACTTCGAGCGCGTCCTGGGAGCGTTTCACGCGGGCGAACTGGACATCCTGGCGGGGACGCAGATGATCGCCAAAGGGCACGACGTCCACGGCGTTACCCTGGTGGGCGTGGTGGGCGCGGACTTCGCGCTGGGCTTTCCTGACTTCCGGGCCGCCGAGCGTACCTTCCAGTTGCTCACCCAGGTGGCGGGGCGTGCGGGGCGCGGGACCACGCCGGGGCGCGTCGTCCTGCAGACGTATCATCCGGATCATTACGCAATCCAGTTTGCCGCCCGCCACGATTACGCCGGATTTTACGAGAAGGAAGCGCGCTTCCGACGCTGGATGCACTACCCGCCGTTCACCGCCGTGGCCACCGTGCTGGTGCGCAACGAGAAGCTGGAGCAGGCGCTGCGCATCTCCGGGCTACTGGGGCGCTGGTTCGAGAAAACCGCAAAACAACGCCCGGAAGGTTTGCGGGTGCTGGGGCCGGCGGCGGCGCCCATCGTGCGGTTGAAGCGCGACTACCGCTACCACTTCGTGCTGAAGTCGGCCAGCCGCAAGAAGCTGAATGCGACGCTGCGCGCGTTGCTGGCGTTTGCCGATGCCGAGAAGATTTCGCGGGCAAGCGTGATTGTGGATGTGGATGCGCTGGCGATGATGTAGGCCTGCAACTTCCACCCAGTCTCCAGAAAGATGTTGTTTGAAAATCCTCCCACCCTATCGCTCCAAAAGCGGGAGCGATAAGGGTGGGGCACCCCCTGAGTTGCACCCCCTGAGTTGTTAGGGAAAGCGTGGGCCGGCGGCCATACTTCGGAATCTGCTTACCCCGTAGCTCCAGAAAGATGTTGTTTGAAAATCCTCCCACCCTATCGCTCCAAAAGCGGGAGCGATAAGGGTGGGGCACCCCCTGAGTTGCACCCCCCGAGTTGTTAGGGAAAGCGTGGGCCAGCCCCCTACACGCTACTCGCCGTTCAGCGCTGCATGGTGAAGGGTGCAGGGATAAACGTCAGCAGCAGCATGAGCAAACCGAAGAGGGCGAGCAGCCAGCGTTTGGGGTCGAGGCCTTGGGAGGTGTCGGGGAGGCGGGGGTGGC
>CAZXVY010000214.1:0-1765 GCA_964644115.1 uncultured Terriglobales bacterium | reverse complement strand
GGATGATGGCCCAGACGAACCATCCCTCCCATAGCTTGCCCATGGGTACGAGCAGCACCGCAGTAAGCAGCGTGAGGACGCGATGGGCCTGAGGGGCGATGGCGTAGATGATGTGGCCGCCGTCGAACTGGCCGCCGGGAACCAGGTTGAGCGCGGTGGCGAACATTCCCACCCAGGCGGCGACGGCCACAGGGTGGAAATAGATGCCGGTGAGCAGCGAGCCGCCCGGCGGGTTGGGGAGGGGCAGCAGACTCCACATCAGCTCGAAGATGAGCGGGTGGCCGAATTGCAGTTGGGAGTGGGCCACGATCAGTGGAGCTTCGAGGGAGAGCATCATGCCCAGGGCCAGCGCCGGGATGGCGACCACGAAGCCGGCGATGGGTCCGGCGATGCCAATATCGAACAGCGCCCGGCGTGAAGGGATGGGCGAGCGGATACGGATGAACGCGCCCATGGTGCCGATCAAGGTAGGCGCGGGCAGGAAGAAGGGAAGCGTGGCCTGCACGCGGTAGCGCAGGCAAAGCAGGAAGTGTCCCATCTCGTGGGCCAGCAGGATGCCCATGAGGGTGAGCGAAAAGGGAATGCCGAGCAGCAGGCGCGAGGGTTGGCGCAAGGCCCAGAACAAGGGCAGGAAGTCGGCGTCGGTGGCGTAAGCGGGATGGAGGCGGTTGAAATTGTGTTGCAGGCGCGCGCCCACGGCCAGGGTGGTGAACAGGGTGGCGATGAACAGGACGGCGTGCAGCCAGTAGCGCCGCCGCAAGGGGCGGGCCACGAACCATGGATAAGGCAGCGGGCGGTCGCCGTTGGAAGGAACCGGCGCAGCAGGATCAGACATGGGCGGGCCGCCGGCAGTTGCGCGCCGGAAGGTCAGTCAATGGACTGCAATTCCTTCCCGGGCTTGAAGCGGACGGCCTTGCCCGGCGGGATGGAAACCTCGGCGCCGGTGCGCGGGTTGCGTCCGATGCCGGTCTTGCGGGGGCGCACGCTGAAGACGCCGAAGCCGCGCAGTTCGATGCGATCGCCGGCAGAGAGGGCGCGCTTCATGGCGTCGAAAACGGTCTCCACCGCCAGTTCGGCCTTGGTTTTGGTGATGCCGGTTTTGCCTACCACTTCGTTAATGATGTCGAGCTTGATCACAAGAGCCCCTTCCCGGCGCCCGTCAGGCAGGCGCAAGGTGCAGGGGAGGCTGCACCAAGGCGCGGATAGTAAAGGACATAGAAGCCATTGTCAACGGGGCATTTCGGGCACTACCATGGCCGCGCCGGTTTTCCCGCACCCGGGTGGTGCGGAGAAGCAGGGAAACAACCCCAGGAGAAAGCATGTCCATCAAGAGTGACCGTTGGATCCGCAAGATGGCGCTGGAGCAAGACATGATCAGTCCCTTTGCCGAAAAGCAGGTGCGCCAGGGAGTGGTGTCCTACGGCCTGTCGTCCTACGGCTATGACCTGAGAGTGTCGGACGAGTTCAAGATCTTCACCAACGTGATGTCGGCGATAGTGGACCCCAAGAACTTCGACGAGCGCTCGTTCGTCACCGTGCAGACGGACTGCGCCATCATTCCGCCCAATTCGTTCGCGCTGGCCCGCTCGGTGGAGTACTTCAAGATTCCGCGCGACGTGCTGACCATCTGTGTCGGCAAGTCAACCTACGCGCGCTGCGGGATCATCGTCAACGTCACGCCGTTCGAGCCCGAGTGGGAAGGCTTCGTGACCCTGGAGATCTCCAATACGACCCCGCTGCCCGCCCGGATCTATTCCTACGAGGG
>CAZXVY010000213.1:0-5119 GCA_964644115.1 uncultured Terriglobales bacterium | reverse complement strand
CAGTCGCCGACCACGGTTTCCGGGTAGAGGCGGTCGAATTCCGGGTCGCCGTGCAACAGGGCGAGATCAGGATCGCGGCGCGCCCAACTAGCGTCGCGGTAGCCGGCTCCCCAGGCCTTGCGCAGCGCTTCCAGAGCCTCCGGCTTGCTCTTCATGAGGCAATAGATGCAAGCGACGTTGTAGAGCATCAGGGCATCGTTGGGCCGCAGGGCTACAGCGATGTTCATCTCGCGGACGGCGTCGTCGGGGCGGCCGGTGGTGGCATAAGCCACGGCCAGGTGGGAGCGCGCCCGGGCGTCCTCCGGCACCTGCACCAAGTGGTCTTCGAGCACCTGGATACGCTGCTGGCGAAAGTGGCGGATATCCTTGCCCAGCGCGCCCAGGGCATTCTGGATGGGGACATAAACATTGTAGTCATCGCCGCAGGCTTCCAGGGCGTCGTCGGCGATGCTGGCCACTTCCTGGTAGCGGCCGGAGGAGAACAGCGACCGTCCCAGGATGTAGTAGGCGCCTTCGGAGTCGCGCTTGCGCTCGATGGCCAGGCGGGCGCAACGAATGGCTTCGTCGAACCGTTGGCTGTCGTAGGCCAGCCAGGCCTGGGCCACCAGCACTTCCGGCAATTGCGGCTGCAAGGCAGCGGCCCGCTGGCAGGCGGCCATGGCCCGTTGAATCCACGAGGCCTCCTTCTGGTAATGCAGGTGATACTGGGCGCAGACGTTGGCTACCGCGGCATGGGCCAGAGCAAAGTTGGCATCGAGGCCCACGGCGCTTTCGAACATTTGCAGCGCAAACTCCAGGTCCTGGCGGGTGCGGCGGCGCGCGAAGCTTTTTCCTCGCAAGTAGAGGTCGTAGGCCTGGAGGTTCTCGGTGGGCTTGGCGGCAATTCCCTCCCGTTCCTGGGGCGAAAGGGTGATGCGCAGGGCCTCGGCGATCTTGCGCGCAATCTCGTCCTGCACCTCGAACACGTCCTTCAACTCGCGGTCGTAGCGCTCTGACCACAGGGGGAAGTCGGTGTGAGTATCCACCAGTTGGGTGTTGATGCGCAGGCGGGCGCCGGAGCGGCGCAGGCTGCCCGCCAGCACGTAGGCGGCCCCGAGCTGCTGCCCAATCTGCGCGGGCGTCACCGGCTTGTCGCGATACGACAGCACGGTGGGCCGCGAGAAGATTTTCAGTCCCTTGATCTTGGAAAGCTCGGTGATGATGTCCTCGGTGATGCCGTCGCGGAAGTATTCGTCTTCCTTCACTCCGCTGAGGTTCTCGAAATACAGAACCGCCACCGAGCGCTCGGCCTTGCCCGCGGCCGCCGCGCCCGCGCGGGTTTCGCCGCCCTCGGCCGGGCGCTTGCGACCTGAATCCAGATCGCGCTTCAGCCGGCTGAGGTCGGTGCGGAGGTCGGTGGCCGACTGGTAACGCAGGTTGCGGTCCTTCTCCAAGGCCTTGTCGACAATGCGGCCGAGCTCCGCCGGCAGTGCGGGATTGGCCTGGGTGATGGGGGCTGGGTCGCGGTTGAGTATCGCCTCGTAGATGACCGCATCGGTATCTCCCTGAAAGGGCACGATGCCGGTGGCCATCTGGTAAAGGACGGTGCCGAAGGAAAACAGATCGGTGCGGGCGTCGGTGAGCTGTCCGCGCGCCTGCTCGGGCGACATGTAGGACACGGTGCCGAGGGTAGTACCGGGCGAGGTGAGATGGGGCTCGTGGCCGACGGTTTCCGCTTGTGAGGGAGCGTTGCCGTCGTTGGCCTTCCTCGCGCCTTCCATCTTGGCCAGGCCGAAATCCAGGATCTTCACCTGGCGCCGCGGAGTGACGAATAGGTTGGCGGGCTTGATGTCGCGGTGCACGATGCCCCGCGTGTGCGCCGATTCCAGCGCGTCGGCGATCTGAATGGCCAGCTCGAGCAACAGTTCCAGCTCGAAAGGCTGGCGCACCATCATCTGCGCCAGCGACTGGCCCTCCAGCAGCTCCATCACGATGAAATTCTGTCGCTGGTGCTGCTCGATGGCGTACACCGTGCAGATGTTGGGATGGTTGAGCGCCGACGCCGCCCGCGCCTCCCGCTGAAACCGTTCCAGGGCCTGGGTGTCCTGCTCCAGTTCCTCAGGCAGGAACTTGAGTGCCACCCGCCGCCCAAGCTGGCTGTCCTGGGCTTCGTAGACCACACCCATGCCGCCGCTGCCCAGCTTGCGTTCAACTTGGTAATGGGAGACTGTCTGACCGATCCTTGGGTCCATGAGAAAGGGCCTCTCATATTAGGGGCTAGTGGCGGCCGGGTCAAGGCCGGGATTGCACAGGTCGCTACCGGCCGGTTACCACTTCTCTCCATCCAGCCAGTAAGCAGTCTGGTTGGCGGTGAGGACGAACAGGCGCTTGCCGTCGTCGCTGAAGCGGGCGAGGGAGACGGGGCTGGGGAAGGCGTACTCATCGCGCTTTTCCATGGAGCCCAGCTTGAACAGCGAGAGTTCGCCGCGCTCGGTTTCTACGCACAGCAGGTTGCGCGCGGGGGAGAGGGCAGGATGCTCGCCGAAGGTCCGCCCGGCGAGCTTTCCCTCCTTCAGGGAGAACACCAGGACGCGATTGCCGGTGTCGTTGATCACCAGCCAGTCGCCCACGGCGAACATGTCGTTAATGCGAAAGGAGCCCTTGTTGGTCTCCACCAGCATGCGGCCGCGCAGGCTGCCGCTGCGCAGGTCGAGGACTTCCAGGTAGTAGTCGCCCTCCTTCTCTTTCATGGCGGCGAGGCGCGCCTTGAGCGTGGGATCCTTGTTGATGGCGTCCTTGGCGGCGCCGTCGGTGACCTCCCAGGCCAGCACCAGCGTGCCCTGCTCCGGGTGTGAGTATTTGTCGGGGTTCTCCCTGGGAAAGCGGCGCGTCCAGAGCGAGGCGCCGGTGCGGGTGTCGCGGACGTCGAGGGTGACATTCTCCAGATAGCCGCCGTCCTTCTTCTCGGGCAGCGTGACCAGCAGATAAGGGCCGTGTTGGCGGGCGCGCAGGTCGTCGTCCAGAGGGCGGCTATCTACAATCTGGCCGCGCTCCAGGTCCAGGCGGGCGATGGCGCGGTCGGTGTCCGGCAATTCGGGGAAGTCGGCGTAGAGGGAGCCGTCGTCGGCGAAATAAGCGCCGCGGAAGCCGCGCAGGTTGGCCACGCGTTCTTCCTCCTCCAGGTCCCACACGGCCCCGCGCGAGCGTTCGGAGATGGCCAGCCAGTTGAGGTCAGGCGAGAGGGCGGCGGCGCGCAGGCGTCCCAGGGTGCCGCGGGGCATGCGCGCGCTTTCCATCAGCTCGCTGCCGGCGGCGGTCAGCCGGTACAGGCCGAGCTCGCCGTCCACCTGCTCGGACACGAACTGGCCCTCGAAGAGGTCGAGCGCCGCCTTGCGGTTGGCCATGAAGAGCTTCTGCGTCTTCAGGTCCAGGACACCCACTGGGAAGCGGTCAATAGGGCGCAGCAGGAGGTAGTCGCCGCGAGCCGGTGCGGAAAGATCGTTGCGCGCCGCCAGCGCCAGTTTAGCCAGCGGCTCGCCGGAGGGAAAATGCACCACGGCAGATTTCTCTCCTTTTTCTCCGGCCACGCCCACGAGCCGGTCACCAACCAGGAAGGCGAAGCTGTTACGCAGCAGCTCCTTGAGGGAACCGGGCAGGGAAATTTCCTTGCGGGCGTTGAGGTCCACCGCCAGGGGCGAGCCATCGCGGGTGGCGGCGACAAAATAGCGCCCATCGGGCGAGAACGCCATGCGCACCCAGGTGATGTCGTCCAGGTCTTCCAGATCCAACAGGGCGAGCAAGCGGATGAAAAACACGGAAATCAGGCTGGGCACGTAGAACGATTTCTTCTCATAGACGGGCGGGCCACCGGCCACGTCCAGCAGGGTGAGGTCGTAGTCGCTGCTGTAGCAGGCCAGGGTGCGGCCGTCGGGCGAGAGCGCGGACTTCAGGCAACTCTTGCGCACCACCATTTCCTCGACCAAGGTCCAATGGCGCGTGGCCAGGCTCCACTTTTCCACCCGCAGCGCGGGATCGTAGAAGACCAGCGACTGCGAGTCGGGAGTGAACTGGGCGGGGCGCGCGTCCGCCGCCTCGATGTCGAACAGATGGTCGAAGGGCTGGCGCGAGAGCACGTAGATCTGGGAATCGGTCTGGGCGAGGATGTAGCGCCCGTCGGGACTGAAGCGCAGGTGTTGCACGTCGGTCTGCAAGGGCGGATCCAGCACCTTCTGCTCTATCACTCCGTGCAGGCTCTCCTGGCGCCCGAAGCCGGTGAAGGCGACCACCGCCGCCTGCCATTTGCGGAAGTCCTCGGCCCCGGTGGAGGATCTCGCCTCCGCGCAGCCCGCGGGAAGCGCCGCCATGGTCTTCAGCATTTCCCGCAAACGCCGGGCCGCAGGCTTGGTGGTGCCGAACAGGTCGGAGAGCCAGCTTCCGGTCTTGCCCTTGGTTTCGGTGAAGCGGTCCCAGAGCTCGGCGTAGGCCTGGGGCGAGTAGCCGGCGCGGGCCGCGGCCTGCAGCGCGATCTGGTCGGCGGTGACCTGGGTGTGCTGTTCGTCTTTGTCGCTGCGCTCGTAGGCCTCGGGCTTGCGCGCCCGGTTCTCCTCCAACTGGTGGTACTTCTCGAGGATGTCCGCGCGGCCGGTGACCTGGGACACGCCCAGCACCTTCTGCAGGAGGTGGGTCATGGTGACGGCGGAGTCGCGCATGATGCCGTGGCCCAGTTCGTGGGCCAGGACCCCGGCCACTTCATCTTCGCTGCGCGCGAACGCCACCAGCTTGCGGGTGAAGTAGACCCGGCCGCCCGGCAGGGCGAAGGCGTTGGCCCCGGGAATGTCGGAAAGCAGGAACTGGAAGCGCAGTTTGGAGGGCGGCATGTGCTTCAGCAGGCGCTCCCCAATCCGCTGCAAGTAGCCGGTGACCTGCGGGTCTTCCACCACGCGGAATTCGCGCTGAACGTGCTCGGCCACGGCGTCGCCCAGGTACATCTCCTGCTCCTCATTAAAGATGTTGGGGCCGCGGGGCGCGCCCGCCGCTGCCCCACCAGGCCGTCAGTGTCAGCGCCATCAGCAGCAGAAACGTGGCGACGAGGTGCGTCGGCATCGCGATCGCGCGGTAAACGGACTGATCGTGCGCGACC
>CAZXVY010000212.1:0-5134 GCA_964644115.1 uncultured Terriglobales bacterium | reverse complement strand
TCCGGCCTTCACCGCGCAGCTTTGCAGCGAGCTTCTCCGCCGCCTCCGGCGTGGCCATCGAGACCAGCCGCGGCTTCCAGCGCTGGGCTTGCTCGAACGCCGCGTCCACGTTGCCGCCCGCCGCCAGCGACACCACCGCGAAGCGCTCGGGATACTGCTCCACGATGCTCAGAGTGCTGTTCCCGATGGAGCCGGTGGAGCCCAGGATGGCGATGCGTTTCATGAGTGTCGCAGGCCTAGTCGAATGCGAGGAAATAGGGGAGTGTGAGGCCGAATAGTACCACGCCTACAGGAGCCGCCAGCAGCAGCGCGTCTATGCGGTCCAGCATGCCGCCGTGGCCGGGAAGGGAAGCGCCCGAGTCCTTTGCGCCCACGCCCCGCTTGATCAGCGACTCCACCAAGTCTCCCAGTTGAGCCGCAACGTTGATCCCGATCCCTAACACAACCGGAACCCAAAGCGCGGGAATCCGAAGGCTCTCCCCCCTTTCCGCAAGAAGACCTACGCCCCTTAGCCAAAGCTGCAAATCAGGACCCTTGATTGAGAGCAGAAGCGTAATCACAACGCTGGCCGCCACCGATGCAATCGCGCCCTCCCAGGTCTTCTTCGGACTGATGATCGGGCTCATCCGATGACGCCCGAAATTCGAGCCCACGTAGTAGGCGGCGATGTCGCCAGTCCAGACCGCGAGAAACAGGAACAAGACGAAAAACCAGCCCGCGGGAAACGCGCGTAGCCCCACAAGGAACGCGAGAGGGAGTGCTACGTAGGGCAGAGCAAGCGATGCCATGGCAACGTCTGGCAGAGCACTGCGTAAGTCTTGCCGCGACAGAGACAGCACCAGCAGCAAGAGCGGCGAGCACAGGTACACACCGATGGCGAGGTGCGAAGCGAGGCGGCTATGTGACGCAAGCGGGCTATTTGCCACCGCGAGCAGCGTAAAACTTAGGGCTGTCAGGCCCAGAACCAGCGTGCGAAACGGGCTGGCGCCGTACTGAGCAACCAAGTTGAGATACTCGCGCATGGCCAGCAGGGCGACCACGCCCGCGATGGCGGTAAACAGCCAGAGTGGCGCGCGAAACACCACCAGCAGCACCAGCGGAATCAGCACTGCCGCGGTGGCGACGCGCTTCATCGGGCGACTCCCCTAAACATGACGCCCTGGGGCTTTAGTCCCAGGGCGTCGTCTTTCGTTTCCCACACCTGTAGTCGCTGGCCTCATCTACCGGGAATTGCCGTTCGCACTGGCGCCCACGCCGCCAAAGCGCCGCTCGCGCTTCTGGTATTCCCCGATGGCTTCCAGCAGATGCCGTCCGCGGAAGTCGGGCCACAGGGTCTCGGTGACGAAGATTTCCGCGTAGGCCACCTGCCACAAGAGAAAATTCGACAGCCGCATCTCCCCGCTGGTGCGGATTACCAGGTCTGGGTCGGGCAGGTGGCGGGTGTAGAGGTGCTTCTGGATCAGCTCTTCATTCACGTGCAGGTGGTCCAGGCCGCCGTTGGACGCGGCTGCGCGCACGATGTCGTTAAAAGCGTCCACCAGTTCGGAGCGCGCGCCGTAATTCAGCGCCAGGGTCAGGACCATTCCCGAGTTGCGGGCGGTGGCTTCCCGCGCTTCCGCCATGTGCTCGCGCACTTGGGCAGACAGCTCGCGCTCCCGCCCGATGTACTCCAGGCGGATGTTGTTCTTCATCAGCGTGGCCAGTTCGGTCTTCAGGTAATGGCGCAGCAGGCGCATCAGGAATTCCACTTCCGTTCGCGGACGCTTCTGCCAGTTCTCCACCGAGAAGGCGTAAAGCGTCAGCGCCGGGATGCCGACGCGCGCCGCGGTCTCCACCGTCGAGCGCACCGAGGCCACGCCCGCCCGGTGTCCGGCCACGCGCGGCAGGTGCCGCCGCCGGGCCCAGCGCCCGTTGCCGTCCATGATGATGGCGATGTGCCGGGGGAGCCGCCCGGGGTCGAGCTCGGTCCATATCGCGGATTCTTTGTGGTCCAGTCCGGCAGGTACGGTGGCGCGCAAGGCTTCCTCTACGGCATAAAGTAGATTTCAAGTTAGCACACTTATTCACCGGCTGGCAATTGACTCCGGCCCTGCGCTTTGTCATGCTAGACGCAGGGCAACCGCAAACCAGAGGTTTCCATCCAACTACGGAACATGCTGTCGCCGGGTCGCAGCGCGCTAGGCGGAAGGCTGAGCAGTGCCGGATCGTTGCTGCTGCTCGCCTGCCTGCTCTTCGGCCAGTTCGTCGCCACCACCCACGAATTCACCGCGCTCCACGCCGCCTGTGCGCGGCATGGCGAACTGATCGAGGTCGAGAGCCAGAGACCCTTCGCCGCCGCCTCCGTGTCCGCTGATACTCGAAGTCAGGTTTCGGCGCTGGGCGAAGAAAGCAGTCCCACCCAGCATCAGCACTGCCTGTTCGTTTCCTCCCGGGGCAGTCAAAAAAACTTCAAAGTCGTGGGCCCGGTGGCTTCCTCGCGTTCCGCTGCCGCTCATTGGGCTCCCTCCGCATCCGGCGAAGTCCTCCGGCCTTCGCTCGCTCTCTACCTCACCGCGCCCAAGCACTCTCCTCCCGCCGCCTAGCGTCGCCGGGGAGTTAGGCTTCACGTTCTGAAGCTCACGGATTGGGTTCCGCTTGGGTTAAAGCACCCGACTTTTGAAAGGAGTTTTTCATGAAAGCCTTTATGGTCACAGCTTTACTGCTTATGCTGGCGCCGGGTGTGCTCTTCGCACAAGCCCCCGCCCAAGACCAGACGGCGCAGCGGCTGCAGGCGCTCGAAGAGCGAATCCGCGCCCTGGAAGATGAGATCAAGACGCTAAAGGAGACGCAGGCGCTACCCTCGCCGCAGCCGCGCGCAGCCGCCGATTCCTCCGCGCTGGCCGAACCTGCACCCACGCCCGCTCCCCCTCAGACCCAGGCGGGGGGTGTGATTGGCGGCGCGCCGCAGAATGCCAGGCTGCTGAACCCGGACATCAGCATGATCGGTGACTTCATCGGCACCGCCGGCGGCAATCCCTTCAATCCCGGCCCGGCGCTGGAGTTCCACGAGGCCGAGCTCGCCCTTTCGGCAATCATTGACCCCTACGCCCGCGGCGACTTCTTCCTTTCCTTCGGGGAGGAAGGCGTGGAGCTGGAGGAGGGCTACGTCACCTTCACCGGGCTGCCCAAAGGCTTTGTCGCAAGGGTGGGCAAGATGCGCTCCAGCTTTGGCGTGGTGAACACGCTGCACAATCACACCCTGCCCTGGATCGAGCGCCCGCTGGTCACCGAAAACCTGGTGGGTGGCGAGGACGGCATTGGCGACGCCGGCTTTTCCCTCAGCCGCATCTTGCCCGCGCCCAAGGGCATCTTCTTGGAGGCCACGGGGCAGGTCTTTCGTGGAGACTCCGCCGACGTCTTCACCTCCCACCAGCGCAGCGACGTCAGCATCGTTGGCCGCCTGCGCGGCTACAAGGATCTCACCGAGTCCACCAACCTGGATATCGGTTTGTCCTACGCCCGCGGCCACAACGACCTGGGGAGCAACTTCCTCACCCAACTCTATGGGACCGACGTCACCCTGCGCTGGAAGCCGCTGCGGCGCGCCATCTATCAGTCCCTACTGGTGCGCAGCGAGTTCTTCTGGAGTCAGCGTCAGCAGTTGCCCAGCCTCCAGCGCGCCTTCGGCTTCTACACCGCGGCCGACTACCGGGTGAACCGGCGCTGGACCGTCGGAGGCCGCTTCGACCACTCCGATCGCGCGCGCGACCACAGCCTCACTGACAACGGCTTCTCTGCGGTCCTCACCTACTGGCCCAGCGAGTTCAGCCAGATCCGCACCCAGTACCGCTTCACTCGCTTCGCCGAGGGCAAGGACGCGAACGAGCTGAAGGTGCAATTGCTGTTTTCCCTGGGCGCCCACGGCGCTCATGCTTTTTAGGAGGCGCCATGACCTATCGGGCAAAGCGGTTTCGCATAATTCTGGAGAGGACGGCGCTGGCCGCCGTCCTCTGGGGGGCGACAGGTACAGCCTGGGCGTCCTCCAAACTGAACGTCGTTACCTCCACCACCGACCTGGCGGCGCTCGCCCAGGAGGTGGGCGGCGACCGCGTCAACGTCCAGGCCATCGCCAAGGGCTACCAGGACCCGCACTTTGTCGAGGCCAAGCCCAGCTTCCTGCTGATGCTGCAACGGGCCGACCTGCTGGTCTCGGTGGGAATGCAATTGGAGACCACGTGGCTGCCGCGGCTGGTCGCCCAGTGCGGCAACCCCCGCGTGCAGCCCGGCGCCTCGGGCTATGTCGAAGCCTCGCAGTTCGCCGAGATCCTCGAGATCCCCACCGGCCTGGTCTCGCGCGCGCAGGGCGATGTGCACCCCACGGGCAACCCGCACTATTGGCTCGACCCGGAGAACGGGCGCCGCTTGGCCCGCGGGATCGCCAGCAAGCTGGCGCAGCTTCGCCCCGAACACGCGCCCTACTTCGAGCAGCGCTACCAGGCTTTCAGCCAGCGCCTGGCGGAGGCGGAAAAGCGCTGGGACGAGCAGCTGAAACCCTACCGTGGTCGCAAGGTGGTCACCTATCATCGCTCTTGGCCCAACTTCACCCGGCGCTTTGGCCTGCAGGTGATGGGCGAGGTCGAGCCCCGGCCGGGCATTCCGCCCAGTCCCAGACATACCCTGGAGCTGATCCAGATGATGCGGCGCGAGAACGTGAAGATTGTGATGGTCGAGCCCTACTTCGACCTGAAGACGCCCGACAGCGTGGGCCGCGAGGCCGGCGCCAAAGTCCTCGTCATGCTGCCTTCGGTGGGCGGGGAGAAAGAGGTCACTGACTACTTCAAGCTCTTTGACTACGATATCGCGTTGCTCATCGCTGCTTTCAAGGCGGCGCCCTAGGGAAGCACCTTGAGCGCTTTTGTGATCGTGGAGGAAACTCGATGGAAATGCTTCATTTCTTGATCCTGCCGCTCCTGGCCAGCCTGATCCTCACTGGCATCCACGCCTATCTGGGCGTGCATGTGGTGGAGCGCGGCGTCATCTTCGTGGATCTGGCGTTGGCGCAAATCGCCGCCCTGGGCGCCACCGTCGCCATCCTGGCGGGCATGGACCCGCATGGCAGCGCCGCCTATTGGATCAGCCTCGGGTTCACCTTCCT
>CAZXVY010000211.1:0-5141 GCA_964644115.1 uncultured Terriglobales bacterium | reverse complement strand
ATGCAGAACCTGCCGCCCATCCGCATCGGCGGGCAGCTCACCAAGAGCCAGTACCAGTTCACCCTGCAAAGCCCCGATACCGAAGAGCTGTACCGCAACGCGCCGCTGCTGGAGGGCAAACTGCGCGAGCTGCCCGGCCTGCAGGACGTGACCAGCGACCTGCAAATTAAGAACCCGCAGGTGAACGTGGAGATTGACCGCGACAAGGCAGCCTCGCTGGGCGTGACCGCGGCGCAGGTGGAAGAAGCCCTCTACACCGCCTACGGATCACGGCAGATTTCCACTATCTACGCGCCCAACAACCAGTATCGCGTGATCATGGAGCTGCTGCCCGAGTATCAGGCAGACCCGTCGGCGCTCTCGCTGCTTTACATTCGTTCGTCCAGCGGCCAACTGATTCCCCTGAACGCGGTGGCGGGAATTGGGCGCAGCTTCGGGCCCTTCACCGTGAACCACCTGGGACAGCTTCCGGCGGTGACGCTCTCCTTCAACCTGCGACAGGGCGTGGCCCTGGGCGATGCCGTGGCCGAGGTGGAGAGCGTGGCCCGCCAGACCCTGCCGTCCAGCATCAGCACCAGCTTCCAGGGGACGGCGCAGGCCTTCCAGGACTCGCTGAAGGGGCTGCTGATCCTGCTGGTGATGTCGGTGGTGGTGATCTACATCGTGCTGGGCATCCTGTACGAGAGCTTTATTCACCCGCTCACCATTCTTTCCGGACTGCCCTCGGCGGGCTTCGGAGCGCTGGTCACGCTGATGCTGTTCGGCTCCGATTTGAACCTGTACGCCTTCGTGGGCGTGATCATGCTGGTGGGCATTGTGAAAAAGAACGCCATCATGATGATTGACTTCGCGCTGGACGCGCAGCGCAATGCCGGCAAATCAGCCGAAGAAGCCATTTACTACGGCGCGCTGGTGCGCTTCCGCCCCATCATGATGACTACCATGGCCGCGCTGATGGGAACCCTGCCCATCGCCCTGGGCTTCGGCGCGGGCGCCGAATCGCGCCGCCCGCTGGGACTGGCGGTGGTGGGAGGGCTGGTGGTGTCGCAACTACTCACGCTCTATATCACCCCCGTCTTTTATACCTACATGGAGTCGTTGCAGGCGTGGGTGCGGCGCAGCTCGCGCGGCGAAGTCCAGGCGGCGGCTCAGGCAGCGGACTAGAGCGATGGGCGATGGGAGAGGTGCGATGGGCGAGGTGCGATGTTTGATGTGCGAGGTGCGATGTTTGATGTGCGAAGTGCGACGTAAGCAGTGAGCAGTAAGCAATAAGCAGTAAGCAATAAGAAAAAAGCCCCGGCACTTCTGCCGGGGCTTTCACTTGTTCATCCAGGACAATTAGGTGTTACTGGCTCCCCCTCATGATTTGTCATCCCGAGCGCAGCGAGGGATCCGCTTTGCTCAGTGCTGCCTTCCGTCGCCAGGCCCTTCCCCAACCGGACTTGCCGATTCAATCAGGGCATCCTTCTTTGCCAGGCTCACAAAGCAGATCCCTCGCTGCGCTCGGGATGACAATCCTTAAAACGATTTTCGAAACCGGCCCTAAAGCAAGCACCCCATAATCGGCACGGCACTCCAACATCGCCCATCGCACATAGAAAAAAAAGCCCCGGCATTTCTGCCGGGGCGTGCTCTTTCTGAGTTCCCGTGCCGGTTCTAGGGGTTGAAGGTGGAGGGGCTGGTGTCGGCCTCCTCGCCGGTGGTAGCAACGATGAGGCCGGTGGATGTGGCGGCCATGGCGGCGATGATGATGGCGATTGCCGCACCGGCCAGGCTGCTGGCGCCGGCGGGTTTCGACGGCAGGCCCGCGCGTGCGGTGGTCAGTTGGTGGCCGGGATCCAGCAGGGTGACCTGCCGCCCGTCGCTGAGGGAGAGGCGCCCTTGCAGCGCGGAGACGCGCACCGCGCCTTGCAACTGGGTAACTTCAAAGCGGGCGCTTTGGCCATCCGCGGGAGAAATGCGCAGGCCGCCAGCCCTCGCCGTAACCCCGCCGGACGTGGCCACGAAGATGCTGCCTTCGCTGACCTCCATCGCGTTGTCCCCTAGCGTCACTACCGAGTTGGGTGAAATCCTGATCTGCGATCCCTTCTGGGCGATCATAACGCTCGATTCCTGGCCCGTCCGGACCGTGTCTCCGGCGAAAACCGCCGCGGAGCGCGCGATGGCGGTACCGTTTACGGTTACCTTGCCTTTCGCATACAGCATGGCGGCGGCCGCGTCGGCCATAACTGGAATCGCCGCTACCGCCACCACCATGATCCAGACCAACGTACGAAACCAGAAGCCCCGCATATAGTCCTCCTGGAGAATAGGGGCTCAATACTAGCTGTGCCAGGAAGTGAAGTCAATCCCGAAGGCCGCAAAAAACTCAGACGGTTTTTTCTCTGACCAAGGTCCGAAAGCGGGTGCGGCGGCTGGCTTGCCGGACGCCCCTTGCTATAATTCTCGGCTTGCTGCACCGGCGGGGCACTCCCCCATGTCCCAGATCTTCCATCGCAGCACCAACACGATCTCGCGTCTCAGTATTTACGGCGCCGTGTTTGTGCTTGCCGGAGCGGCGTGGACGGGTGCCGAGATCCAGCGCTCGGGATACGTCACCAACCAGGGTGACGCGCGCGAGCAGCTGGTGCCCTTCAGCCACCAGCACCACGTCGCCGGCCTGGGCCTGGACTGCCGCTACTGCCACACCTCGGTTGAGACCTCAGGATTCGCCGGCATCCCGCCCACGCGCACCTGCATCGGCTGCCACTCGCAGATTTGGGCGGAGGCGCCCATGCTCGAACCGGTGCGCGAGAGCTGGCGTACGGGGAAATCTTTGACCTGGACGCGGGTCCACGACCTGCCCGACTTCGCCTACTTCGATCACAGCATCCACGTGGCCAAAGGCGTGGGCTGCACCACCTGCCACGGGCCCGTGGACCAGATGGCCCTGACCTGGCAAGCGGTCTCGCTGCAGATGGAGTGGTGCCTGGAGTGCCATCGCGCTCCGGAAAAATTCCTGCGGCCCAAGCAAGAAGTCTTCAGCGTGAAGTGGGAGCCGCCCAGCAAGGGCAAGCCGGTGACGTTCGGGGACCAGAAGTTCGAGGACCAGCTCAAGCTGGGACTCCTGCTGAAGGATAAGTACGGTGTGCGTCCGAAAGCCGATTTGACCAGTTGTTCGACCTGTCACCGCTGAAAAGAAAGTAAAAAGTCAAAAGTCAAAAGGAAAACAGCAATAAGCAGTAAGCAATAAGGAGCAAGCAGAGACGTGTAAGGACGGAGGAAGTGGCGGACACAGGAAACAAGACGATGCCGTGCAAGGAAGGGCGAGCCGGAGCTCCTCGTCCGAGCGGCCAGCCGCTGGATCTGGCGGAGGTGCGCGCGCGGCTGAGCCAAGCGCGCGGTCCGAAGTACTGGCGGAGCCTGGAAGAACTGGCGCAGACGGACGAGTTCGTGGAGTTGATGCAGCGCGAGTTTCCGCGCCAGGCGACGGAGTGGCCGGAAGGGGTTTCGCGGCGCCACTTCCTGCACCTGATGGGAGCGTCGCTGGCGCTGGCGGGACTCTCGGCGTGCACGCGCCAGCCCACGGAAACCATCGTCCCCTATGTTCGGCAGCCGGAAGAGATCGTCCCCGGCAAGGCGCTGTACTTCGCTACCGCCATGACCCTGGGCGGGGTGGCGCTGCCGCTGCTGGTGGAAAGTCACATGGGGCGGCCCACCAAGGTGGAAGGCAATCCTGAGCATCCCGCGAGTCTGGGCGCCAGCGATGTGTACGCGCAGGCGTCGGTGCTCACGCTCTACGATCCCGACCGCTCCCAGACCCTCACCGATCTGAACGAAGTGCGGCCGTGGACGGCGTTCCTGGGCGCCATGCGCGGTCAGCTCGCCATCCAGAAGACCACGCAGGGCGCGGGGCTGCGCATCCTCACCGAGACCGTCAGTTCACCCACGCTGGCGGCGCAACTCGATTCGCTGCTGGCGGCTTTTCCCAAGGCGAAGTGGCATCAGTACGAGCCCGTGAACCGCGACTCGGTCCGCCTGGGCGGGCAGATGGCTTTCGGGCAATACGCGGACGCGCAGTACCGGCTGGAAAACGCGGACGTGATCGTGTCCCTGGACGCCGACTTTCTGGCCAGCGGATATCCCGGATTCGTGCGTTATGCGCGCGAGTTTGCCAAGCGGCGCAAGCTGGTGGGCGGTAATAAAACGATGAACCGGCTATACGCCATCGAGAGCACCCCGACGACGGCCGGTGCGGTGGCCGACCACCGCCTGCCGCTCTCTGCCGCCGAGGTGGAAAAATTCGCCTGGTCTCTGGCGACTGCGCTCGGCTTGCCGACGGAAGCCCTGCTGCCGGAGTTGCCTTGGGTGAAGGTGGTGGCAGACGACCTCAAGCAGCATCGCGGATCTTCGCTGGTCATTCCCGGCGAGCAGCAATCGCCGGCCGTGCACGCCCTGGCGCACGCCATCAACCAGGTGCTGGGCAACGTGGGGCGCACGGTGGTCTACACCGACCCCGTAGAAGCCCGCCCGGTTCTGCAAAACGAATCCCTGAGCGAACTCGTGGCCGACATGAAAGCCGGCCAGGTTGAAATGCTGGTGATCGTGGGCGGCAACCCGGCATTCAACGCGCCCGCAGACGCCGAGTTCTCCGAGCACCTTCCCAAGGTGGGCCTGCGCGTCCACCTGAGCCTGTACCACGACGAAACTTCCGCGCTCTGCCATTGGCACATTCCGGAAGCGCATTACCTGGAAGCCTGGAGCGACGCGCGCGCCTACGACGGCACGGTGAGCATCGTGCAGCCCCTGATTGCGCCGCTCTACGGCGGCAAGAGCGCGCACGAATTGCTGGCCGCGTTCAGCGAGCAGCCCGGCCAGTCCGGCTACGACATCGTGCGCGCGCACTGGCGCAAGCAGCACGCGGGCGCCGACTTCGAGCAGGCCTGGCGCAAGTGGCTGCACGACGGCTGGGTGCCGGGGACCGCGCGGGCGGAGAAGGCACTGGCTGCCAGAACTTCCGGCTTCCCGCCGTTGTCGTCGGCCGGCGGAGAGCTGGAACTGATCTTCCGTCCCGATCCCTCCGTCTACGACGGGCGCTTCGCCAACAACGGCTGGCTGCAGGAGCTGCCGCGTCCGCTCACCAAGCTCACCTGGGACAACGC
>CAZXVY010000210.1:0-5196 GCA_964644115.1 uncultured Terriglobales bacterium | reverse complement strand
CAGGAAAATTCCGGGATACGCGCAACTGGCGCGGATGGCGGGAATGAGCGGACCGGAGCGGAACACCACCGGCTCGCCGCTGATGAAGTCGGTAGCCACGATGGCGAAGGGAATCTTCAGTTCTTCGAAGGTCTTCACCTTCAGGACCTTGTCGAAGAACGGAATCATGCGGTCGTTGGAAGCCAGACCGTTGCGGGAAAGCGTCCAGCGGGCAAAATCTTTGAAGCGTACCAGGGCGGCGATCTTTTCCAACTCGCGCACGGAAACGCCGCTGGCGTACATGGCGCCCATGATGGCGCCCACGCTGGTTCCGGCCAGGCAGCGCAAGGGGATGTTGGCTTCTTCCAGAGCTTTGAAGACGCCGATGTGGGCCACGCCGCGGGCGAAGCCTCCGCCCAGCGCCAGCCCGATGGCCGGCATGCGCGGTTCGGCTGCCGGAGCGGAAACAGGCCGGGTGATGGCGCGTCCGAAGGCGCGCAACGCTCGGCCGATTTTGACCAGTTCCGTCTTCACTGCCTTTGCCACCCCGCCTTTAGTTGCAGGGGCCTCGCAGTTAATGAGATGCGGCTTCTTTTCCGCAGGTTCCAGCATAGCTCTGTCCTCCGGCAACGCAAGATTACCGAGGTAACGAATAACGTAACGGACGTGGTACCTGGGCGGCCCGGTCGAAACCATGGAGACGCAATCAATTGCGTCTCTTGACTGAATGAGCGTTCATTCAGTAACATCCTACCACGAGAGCGACAGCGCGGGTAAGATGGCGGGCGCGTTTTCCTCCCGGCCGCTTTCCCTGGATGTCAGCCCGCATCGGTTTTGAGAAATGCCGAGGCGCATCAGCAAAGTCGTGGTACTTGGAGCGGGGACGATGGGCGCCCGCATTGCGGCCCATTTGGCCAACGCCGGCGTCGCCTCCCACCTGCTCGACATCGTTCCTTCGGACATCGTGCCTTCCGACGCGCCTGCGCGCGCGGCGCGCAACCGCATCGCAGCCGCCGGTCTGGAAGCTGCGGTGAAATCCAAACCCGCGGCTTTTTTCGAGTCTTCCCTGGCCCGCCTGGTCACGGTGGGCAACTTCGAGGACGACCTGGGACGCGTCGGCGAGGCTGACTGGGTGATCGAGGCCGTCACCGAAGACCTGGCCATCAAGCGCACGCTGCTCAAAAAAGTAGAGGCGCTGCGGCGGCCCGGGACGATCGTCACCACCAACACCAGCGGCCTGCCGGTGGGCAAAATCGCCGAGGGCTTCAGCGACGACTTCCGCCGCCACTGGTTCGGCACGCACTTCTTCAATCCGCCGCGCTACATGCGGCTGCTGGAAATCATTGCAACCCCGGAGTCCGACCCGGCCGCGGTGGAAGCGGTCTCGCACTTTGCGGATGTTGCCCTGGGCAAAGGCATCGTGCCGGCCAAAGACACGCCCAACTTCATCGCCAACCGCATCGGGACGTTCTCCGTGCTCAACGTGATGCGCTTGATGCAGGAACTCGACTTCAGCATCGAGGAAGTGGACGCGCTCACCGGGACGGCGCTGGGCTGGCCCCGTTCGGCCACGTTCCGCACCATTGACCTGGTCGGCCTCGACATCATGGGGCACGTGGTCCGCAACCTCACCGCGAACGTGAAGGACGAACGCTCCGAACTGTGTCTCCCGGACTTTTTCCAGACAATGCTGGAACGCAAGTGGCTGGGCGACAAGACGCGCGGCGGCTTCTACAAGAAAGAAAAAGGGCCGGAGGGCGACACCCGCCTGGGCCTGGACTGGAAGACGCTGGAGTACCGTCCGCAGCAGAAGGCGAAGTTCGCGGCGCTGGAGATGGCGAAGAACGTCGAGAGCCTTCCCGAACGCCTGCGCATGCTGCTGGGCGGCGACGCGGAGAAAGACAAGGCCGTGCGCTTTCTGTGGACCAGCCTCTCGGAGCTGTGGACGTATTCGGCCAACCGCATTGGCGAGATCGCCGATTCCGTGGTGGAGATTGATCGCGCCATGCGCATGGGCTTCAACTGGGAACTGGGGCCGTTTGAGCTTTGGGACGCTGCCGGCGTGGCCGCAACCATCGAGCGCATCGAGAAGGAAGGCCGGCCGGTGGCGGAGAATGCGCGGCGTTTGCTGGCTGGGGGGCGCAAGTCCTGGTACGAAGACGCGCCGGCAGCGGCCTCGGGCCGCGCGTATTTCGATTTCCCATCCCAAGCCCTGCGCGAAGTGGCCGTGCCCGCGGGCGTGTGGTGGGTGGAAGCCGCCAAGAAATCACGCGGCGTGGTGAAGAAAAACGCGGGCGCGTCGCTGGTGGACTTGGGCGACGGCGTGGGCGGCATCGAGTTTCACTCGAAGATGAACGCGCTGGGCGGCGACATCGTCAGCCTGATCACGCAGACGCTCAAGCCCGGGGGCGCGGGCGACGCCTTCGACGCCTTCGTGATCACCAACGATGCGCAGAATTTTTCCGTGGGCGCGAACATCATGCTGCTGCTCATGGCCGTGCAGGAAGGCGAGTGGGACGACGTGGACCTGGCCATCCGCCAGTTCCAGGGCATGACCCAGGCCATCAAGTTTTCCGCAAGGCCGGTGGTGGCCGCGCCCTTCGGGCTGACGCTGGGCGGCGGCTGCGAAGTTTCCCTGCATGCCGCGGCGCGGCAGCCGCACGCCGAACTCTACATGGGCCTGGTGGAAGTGGGAGTGGGACTGCTGCCCGGCGCCGGCGGCTGCAAAGAGATGTTGCTGCGCGCGCTGGATAGCGCTACCTCCATTCGGCCGGAAGGCCGCGGCGAGTCCGTCGAACTGATGGAAGCCATGAAGCGCACGTTCGAGACCATCGCCATGGCCAAGGTAGCAACCTCGGCCGCAGAGGCGCGCGGGTTGGGCTTCCTCTCCAAGTCGGACCGCATCACCATGAACCGCGAGCGAGTGCTGGCCGACGCCAAGCAGCGCGCGCTTGAGCTCCATCGTTCTGGCTACGCGGCGCCCGTGATGCGCACGGACATCCCCGCGCCCGGCGAGAACATCCTGGCTACGCTGAAGCTGGGCGTACATCTCATGCGGCAGGGAGAGTTCATCAGCGATCACGAAGTCAAGATCGCCACCAAGGTGGCGGAAGTAATCTGCGGCGGCAACGTCACGCCGGGCACGCTGGTAAGCGAGCAGTACATCCTGGATCTCGAGCGCGAGGCCTTCAAGTCGCTGTGCGGAGAAAAGAAGACGCAGGAGAGGATTCAGTACACGCTGAAGACAGGAAAGACGTTGAGGAACTAGCTGTCATGCTGAGCGAAGCGAAGCATCCCTATAGCCAACCGTATCCGTTGTGGTTATAGAGATTCCTCGCTTCGCTCGGAATGACAAGGGAGTGAGCTTATGAGGGAAGTTGTGATTGCCAGTTCCGTCCGCACCGCGGTCGGCAAAGCATTCAAAGGCACGCTGCGCGCCACGCGGCCGGACGACATGGCGGCGGTCGCCATCAAGGGAGCGCTGGGCCGTGTGCCGCAGCTCGATGCGCGCGAGATCGAGGACGTCATCCTGGGCTGCGCCATGCCCGAAGGCGAGCAGGGGATGAACGTGGCGCGCATTGCCGCGCTGCGCGCCGGGCTGCCGGTGGAAACCAGCGCTATGACCATTAACCGCTTCTGCTCCTCCGGCTTACAGGCAATTGCGCTGGCCGCGGAGCGCATCATGGCGGGCGGGGCGGAAGTGATCGTGGCCGGCGGAGTCGAATCCATGTCCATGATCCCCATGGGCGGCAACAAGGTTTCGGCCAATCCCTGGCTGATTGAGCACTATCCGGATTCGTATCTCTCGATGGGCTTGACGGCAGAGCGCCTGGCGCAGCGCTACGGCATCACGCGGGAGATGGCGGACGCGTTCTCTCTGCGCAGTCACCAAAAGGCGCTGGCGGCGATTGCGGCGGGCAAGTTCGAGGACGAGGTCGTTCCCCTGCCGGTGAGCTTCACCAGTCCCAACGGCTCAGGCCCGGCCGGGGGCGGCCGGGCTACACATGCCAAACCGAAGCGCACGGAGATCATTTTCAAGGTGGACGAAGGACCGCGCGCCGACACCTCCGCCGAAGCGCTGGCCAAGCTGAAGCCGGCGTTCCACGTGAAAGGTACGGTCACCGCGGGCAATTCTTCCCAGATGTCGGATGGCGCAGCGGCTGCGGTGGTGATGTCGGCGGAGCGCGCGAAGGCGCTGGGCATTCGGCCGCTGGCCCGCTACCTGGCCTACGCCACCGCCGGCTACAAGCCGGAAGAGATGGGCATCGGCCCCGTGTTTGCCATCCCCAAGGCCCTGAAGATGGCCGGCCTGAAGCTGGAGGACATCGCGGTGATCGAGTTGAACGAGGCCTTCGCGGCGCAGTCGCTCGCGGTGATCCAGGATGCCGGACTCGACCCCGAACGCGTGAACCCCAACGGCGGCGCGGTGGCGCTGGGGCATCCGCTGGGCTGCACGGGCGCGAAGCTGACGGCCAGCATCATCCGGGAACTCGGTCGCCGAAAGGCAAGGTACGGTCTGGTGACGATGTGCGTCGGTGGAGGTATGGGTGCCGCGGGCATCTTTGAGAGGTTGGATTAAAAGAACAAAGCGCACCACAAAGGACACGAAGGCTTCACGAAGGGTGACATGAGCAGCACTGCCACAAGGAGGCGAACTGCCAACGAGGTGAGCCGGCTTGTGCTCGATGCCTCGATGAGAGTACACACGGCCCTTGGGCCGGGGCTGCTCGAAAGCACCTACGAAGCCTGCCTCGCGCATGAACTGAAGAATTCGGGCTTGAGTGTACAGACCCAAGTGCCGCTGCCCGTCGTCTACCAAGGCCTGAAGCTCGAAATAGGCTACCGAATTGACCTGCTGGTTGACGACCTTGTAGTGGTCGAGGTTAAGAGTGTTGAGGCGTTGGCGCCAATTCATCACGCGCAAGTCCTAACGTATCTCAAACTCAGCGGCAAGAGCCTGGGGCTGCTGATCAACTTTAACGCCGTTCGTCTCAAAGACGGCATCAAGCGCTTTGTTATGGGTACCGATTGGAAGTGACCCTTCGTGTTGCCTTCGTGTCCTTTGTGGTGTGCTTTTTGACATGATTCTAAGGAGAGTTCATATGGCCACGGTAGAAACGTTACCCAAGACCAAGATCGCCGGCGGAAGCTTTCTGATCGAGGACCACCGCCCCGAGGAAGTCTTCACTCCCGAGGACTTCAGCGAGCAGCATCAGC
>CAZXVY010000209.1:0-5200 GCA_964644115.1 uncultured Terriglobales bacterium | reverse complement strand
TAGATTCCTCGCTTCGCTCGGAATGACAGCCGTTTCAACGGAAGCACGGAGGACCCAATCGCTACTTGCGATGCTGCTCCAGCACTTGTGCGGCGCGGTGGATGGCCTCGACCACGGCGGCCAGTTGCTCACCAGCGCGGTCAGCGTCCTTGGCATCGAGCGCCTCGCTCACCCCGGGCAGCACCACGGCGGCATAACCGGTGTACTCGCCGGGGGCATAGATGGCGTGGCGGAACCAGGGGCGGTTGGGCAACCCTGCGGGCAGCAGGAAGGCGCGCTCGGCTTCGCGCAGGATGCGGTTGAGCCGGGGCAGGTCTTTGTCTTTGTCGGGGTCGGTGACAGCATGGCGCTGCGCCTTGCCGATCTTCGCTCCCGCTGAAGTCAGGCGGCGGGCGGCGGCGAAGGCGGAGCCGAAGTCCAGCGCTTTTGCGCCCAGGAGGCGCGCCGATTTCTGCTGCGCCGAATTCAGGTAGACGGTGATTTCCTTGCCGTAGGCTTCGTAGTCGTAAGGCAGTGCGTCGGCTTCGGACATACGCAGCAGCTCGAGTCCGTAGATGCGCGCCATCTGCTGCAGATAGTGGAACCCCGGATCGCCGAATTTCGAGAACCAGGCGAAGTTGTCGAACACAGAGTGATACACACCGTAAGCACCCGAAGAATTCACGTCGGCGGAGGGCACGCCCAAGTGCTGGAGGAAAGCGGTGTAGTCGGAGCCGCTGCCCAGGTCGCCGACGGGAAGGTCCGCCGAGGCCGCCGCCGGTGGGCGCGCTCCGCCTCCGATGTCGGGAGAAGTTTTCTCCGCCGCCTCTTTCTCTTTGGCGCGCTTCCAGGCGTCGTACACCGATCCGCCGGCAGGGCTGGACACGGCTTTGCTGATCTCGCGCACGAACTGCTTCAGGGAAGGCACCGCAGAAGCCGCGAACTTCGGCCCGGAGGCGGCGGCGTCCATGTTGAAGTAGGCAACCGCGCCGGCGAGTTCGGCAGCGTACTGCTCCACCCACTCGGTGGAACCGATGAGGCCCTGTTCCTCGGCGTCCCAGCTTCCCAGGACGATGGTGCGGCGCGGACGCCAGCCGGTCTTGAGCAGCGCTCCCAGGCCACGCGCGGCTTCGAGCTGCGCGGCCGTGCCGCTGTTGGGATCCACGGCGCCGTAGACCCAGGCGTCGCGATGGTTGCCGGAAGTGACCCACTCGTCGGGAAATTCGCGGCCGCGGATCCTGCCGATGACGTTCCAGATGGTGCGGTAGGCGTAGTCCTGCTTGAGCTTCATGCGGACGCGCACCGGCCCTGGCCCGAGGTGGTAGGTGAAAGGCAGAGCGCCCTGCCAGGCGCGCGGCGACTCCGGCCCGGCGAGGTTCTCGAGGATGGGGCGCGCGTCGGCGTAGGAGAGCGGCGTGGTGGGGATGCGTGGAAGACTGGCAGCCTGTTCGGGGGGCGTGCGCTGGGCATCGTCGAGCGCGGGCACCGAAGCAATGCCCGGCGTGGTGGGGTCGCCGGGATACTTGAAGATGTACGCAATGGAGCCGCGCTGCACGCCGCTCTCCGGCCGCCACGGGCCATGGGGATAGATGTCGCCCTTGAAGTAGCCGTCGTCAGCGGGATCGGAATAGATGATCACGCCGGCGGCGCCGTTCTCCTGTGCGGTGTAGGCCTTCACCCCGCGGAAATTCTCGCCGTAGCGGACCAGGACGATTTTGCCGCGCACGTCGATTCCCAGTTCCTTGAGCTTGCGATAGTCGTCGGGGCGGCCGTAGTTGGCGTAAACCACTTCGGCTTCGACTTCGCCGGAGGGCGAGAAGCCGTTGTAGGCCATGACCACTCGGGGGTCGGACTGGAACGGATCCCCCTCCACCCGCTCCTCGGTGGGGCCGACGTGGCGCACCCCACCCGGGGCTTCGATCTCGACCCGGATCTCCGCGGGATAGTTCAGCCAGACTTTGTACTCCACGATCTCAGTTTCCAGGCCAGCTTCGCGGAACACTTTGGCAACGTACTCGGCGGTCTTCTTGTCCTCGGGCGAACCCGCGAGGTGCGGCTCTGCGGTGAGGATGCGCAGATGCTCGCCCGCTTGCGCCGCGTCCGGCACGGCCAGGAATTGCTGCTCCAACTGGTGTTGCGCCGCCGGATTGCGAAAGCCGGGAATGGATCCCGGCTCCTGAGCGGCGGTGGGAGAAAAGGCCAGAGCAAGGAAGAGGAGGACGGCGGTGCGCGTGTTCATGGCTCTTCTCTAGACTACACTAGGGTTGCGGTCCGCAAACGGCGGCGCGCGAATTGTCCCATTGCCTTCCGATGCTTCCAGGCCCGAAACCAGTCGCGCAGCAGAGGAAACACATTCCGCCCGGCCGAGGACGCCTGGGCTGCCCCTGAAGGCGCGCGAGTTGCAAAACGTGGCCGTGGGCGAGCCGGTGGCGCCCCAGCTTCCCGCCGCCACGCCGGAGACGCCGCGCATGCTGCGCGCCCTGCGCCATGCGGACTTCCGGCTCTTCTGGGCGGGCAACTTCCTCTCCAACATCGGTACCTGGATGCAGAACGTGGCCCTGGGCTGGCTGGTGCTGGAGCTTTCGAACTCGGCGTTCTGGCTGGGAGTGGTGGGCTTTGCGGCGTCGGCGCCCATGCTGGTGTTCACGCTGATCGGCGGCGTGATTGCCGACCAGGTGGACCGCCGCCGCATGATGATGCGCACCCAGGCGGCCATGATGGTGTTTGCTTTTGTGCTGGCGGCCCTGACCTACTTCAAGGTGGTCAACGTGGGTGAGATTGTGCTGCTGGCCTTCGCCACGGGGGTGGCCATGTCGCTGATGGCGCCCAGCTACCAGGCCATGGTGCCGCAACTGGTGCCGCGCGAAGACCTGACGAATGCCATCGCGCTCAATTCCGCGCAGTTCAATTTGTCGCGCGTGGTGGGGCCGACGCTGGGCGGCTTTGCCATGGCGTGGTTGGGTGTGGCCGGCAACTTTTTTCTCAACGGATTAAGCTTTCTGGCGGTGCTGCTGGCGCTGCGCCGCATCCGCCACGTGCCTCCGGCGACAGAAAACAGCGCGGCCATGATGGACCGGCTGGCGGAAGGCTTGCGCTACGTCTTCGCCCACCGCGAGATGGCGTCGCTGATCACCCTGGTGGGGGTGGCTTCGATCCTGGGATTCCCCTACCTGATCTTCATGCCCATGTTCGCGCGCGACATCCTGCACGTGGGCGAGACCGGCCTGGGGCTGCTGATGGCGGCCAGCGGCGTGGGCGCTTTCCTGGCGGCCACCACGCTCGCCTGGCAGAGCGATGCCCGGCACGGCGTCCGGCGTGTGTCCGCAGCGGCGGCGGTTTTCTTCGTCACCGTGATCGCCTTCTCCTTGTCGAAAAATTTCTTGCTCTCCGCCTTGCTGCAGATGCTGGCGGGCTACTTCATGGTCCTGATGGTGGCGTCCGCCAACACCCTGCTCCAGCACCTGGCTGCCGACGAAATGCGCGGGCGGGTGATGAGCATCTACGCCACCGCGTTTCTGGGCTTCGCCCCGGTGGGCAGCCTGATCGCCGGCGCTATTGCGGGTACCGTCTCCGTACAGTACGCCATCGCCGGCATGTGCGCGCTGGGCCTGGTGTGTACGGGGTTTCTGTATGCGACGAGGAAGGAGTTGCGAGGAAGCAGTAAGCAATAAGCAGTAAGCAATAAGCAATAAGCAGTAAGCAATAAGCAGTAAGCAAATAAGCGATAAGCCGAAGAAGCCTGCAACCAAGCTGATCGCTCACTACTTATTGCTTACTGCTTATTGCTTATTGCTCATTGCTTCCTCTTCACCACCCGCTTCGCCGCGCTTACGATGTAGGGCGTGGTGAGGCCGTACTTCTCCATCAACTGGTCCGGCGTGGCCGACTCGGCGTAGGTGTTCTGGACGCCGACGAACTCCATGGGCACGGGACAGTGCTGGGCGACGGCGCGGGCCACTTGCGAGCCCAGTCCTCCGTCGAGCAGGTGCTCCTCCGCGGTAACCATGGCGCCGCATTCGCGCGCGGCCAGGGCGATGGCTTCCTCGTCCAGCGGCTTGATGGTGTGCATGTCAATCACGCGCGCCGCGATGCCCTCGTCCTCGAGCAGCGCCTGGGCGTGCAAGGCGTAGTGCATCTCGTAGCCGCAGGCTACGATGGCTGCGTCGCGCCCGCTGCCGTGCACTTTGGCTTTGCCGATCTCGAAGGTGTCGGCGGGGCCGTAGAGGATGGGAGACTTGGCCCGCCCGGTGCGCATGTACACCGGGCCCACGTGTTCGGCCATGCGGTGCACCAGGGCGCGCGCGCAGAACTCGTCGGAAGGCACCAGCACCACGAATCCCGCCAGGCCGCACATCAGCGCGATGTCTTCGATGGACTGCTGGCTGGGGCCGTCCTCACCGATGGAGATGCCGCCGTGCGATCCGCAGAACTTGGCGTTGACGCGCGGATAGGCCACGCTCATGCGCAACTGGTCGAAACCCTTGTTGGTGAGAAACACGGCAAAGGAGGACGCAAACGGAATCTTCCCGGAAAGCGCCAGGCCGGCGGCGATGCCTACCATGTTGGCCTCGGCAATGCCCACCGTCCAGAAACGCTCGGGGAAATCCTTGCCGAACTTGGCGCTGAAGGTGGACTTGGCCAGGTCGGCGTCGAGGGCGACGATGTTGGGATTGGTCTTGCCCAGTTCGGCGAGCGCCTGTCCGTAGGCCTCGCGCGTGGCCCCTCCCATCTTGAACTCGAATTTGGTTGCGGGCTTCACGGCGGCGCTGGCTTCCATCCTGTCTCCCCGTAGAGACGTAGCTTGCTACGTCTCGGAGACGTTGCAAGCAACGTCTCTACAGCATTGCTTCTCTGCGTCCTCTGCGTCCTCGGCGGTATTCATTTTGCATTTTGAATTTTTCATTTTGCACTGGCTTCCAGTTCAGCCACCGCCGCGACCACCTGATCCGGCTTAGGGGCGACGCCGTGCCACTCCACCTTGTTCTCCATGAACGACACGCCCTTGCCCTTCACGGTGTGGGCGATGATGCAGGTGGGCCGGCCGCTGGAGTTGGCGCGCGCGCCTTCTAATGCCGGGATCACTTCCTCGAGGCTGTGCCCGTCAATCTCCAGCGTGTCCCAGCCGAAAGCGCGGAACTTCTCCAGCAGCGGCTCCAGGTCGAGGATTTTGGCGGTGAAGTCGTCGAGCTGGATCTTGTTGTTGTCCACGATGCAAGTCAGG
>CAZXVY010000208.1:0-5207 GCA_964644115.1 uncultured Terriglobales bacterium | reverse complement strand
GCGACCATACCGCCGGCCCGCGCGAGGTGTTGAGCAGGCGGAACTGGATGCCCACCGCGTCGGTGACTTCGCCCATGATGCCGCCCAGGGCGTCCACCTCGCGGACCAGGTGTCCCTTGGCGATGCCGCCCACGGCGGGATTGCAGGACATCTGCGCGATCAGGTCGGTGTTGAGGGTGAGCAGCGCGGTCTTCAGTCCCAGGCGCGCGGCAGCCATGGCGGCCTCGCAGCCCGCGTGGCCGGCACCGACTACAACCACGTCGTATTGTTCGGTGAAATGAGCCATCAGCAATCAGCAGTCAGCAGTCAGCAGTAAGCAATAAGCAACAAGCAATCAGCCAAAACCCATTCTAGCAGCGCAAACTTGTTGCACTCACGGGCCTGCCGTATATTGCTTGTGTTGAAGCAAGAGGAGCGAACATGACGGATTCGGAATTCTTCCAACAGCTTGACGCCCGCATCGCGAAGTACGACCTGCTTTGCCATCCTTTCTACAAAGCCTGGTCCGCGGGCGAGTTGACGCGCACTGACCTGCGCGAGTACGCGGCCGACTACTACCCCCACGTGGCCGCGTTCCCCAACCATCTTGGAGAACTGGCGGCGAGGACGCTTGACGGCGGTCTGCGCGGGGCCATCGTGAACAATCGCGCCGACGAGCTGGGCGCAGACGGGGGGCCTGTGCACGACCAGTTGTGGCTGGATTTCGCCGAAGGCATGGGCGCATCGCGTGCAGACGTGAACCAGCGCAAGCCGCTGCCGGAAGTCGCGCAACTGATGGCGACGCTCCATCGCATCGCCACTGAAGCATCACCCGCCGAAGCGTTGGCCGCGTTCTACGCCTACGAGTCGCAGGTACCGCGGGTGGCCGAGACCAAAGCTCGCGGCTTGCAGGAGCACTACGGCGCCGACGCCCGCACCTGCGGCTACTTCACGCTCCATCAGACTGCCGACGTGCATCACGCGGCGGTGTGGAAGCAGCAACTCAGGGGTCAGGTGTCAGAGGTCGCGTCTCAGGAGGAAGCGCTGGCAGCGGCGGAGGAGACGGCGCGAGCGCTGTGGACTGCGCTGGACGGCATCGAGCGCCGTCGGCTGGCGAGGAAAGCGGCTTAACCACAGAGGGCACAGAGGAACACAGAGGAAGGACTTAAACCACGAAGGACACGAAGGAACACGAAGGGATCAAACCCAATGGGGAAGTCCTTCGTGTTCCTTCGTGTGCTTGGTGGTTAAGTCGGTCTTCTGCTCTGTGTTCCTCTGTGTCCTCCGTGGTTAAGAGGGTTTACGAATGGCGAAACCAGTTCCCATCGGCGCGCAAGGCGCGGCAGAAGAGCGAGTGGAGTTCAAGCACACGCTGACATTTCACCACGAAGCGCTGCCGCCGGTGTACTCCACTCCCGACCTGGTCCGCCTGCTGGAGACGGCCGCGTTCGTTGCGCTGCATCCTTTCTGCGAGGCGGATGAGATCACGGTAGGCACGCACATCCACATCGAGCATCGGTTGGCGGTGGGCATCGGGACTCTGGTGCGCGCCGAGGCAGTGGTGGAGTCCTTCGACGGGCGCTTCTACACCGTGCGTGTGGCCGCCCGCGACGGCGACAAGGAAATCGGCCGGGGGACTGTGGGCCGCGCCGTGGTCCACCTCGGCAGGTTCAAAGAGCGGTGGGAGAAGACCTAAGGGCGGTTTCCGGTTTCTGGTTTCGGGTTTCTGGTTTAAGCCCAAACATCCGCGGCTTTCGTCGCTGTTCGCTACAATCCTTCCTTCGATGTCGCTTACCTTTCAGATCGACGCCTGCTCCGGCCCGGCCCGCGCCGGGCGGCTGATCACGCCTCACGGCGAAGTGGAAACGCCCGTCTTCATGCCGGTGGGCACGCTGGGGTCGGTAAAAGGTGTCCCCCAGGAGACGCTGGAAGAACTGGGTGCCCAGTTGGTGCTGGCCAACACCTACCACCTTTACTTACGTCCGGGCACGGACGCGGTGCGAGCCTTGGGCGGGCTGCATCGCTTCATGAGCTGGGAGCGCGCCCTGCTTACCGACTCCGGCGGCTACCAGGTGTTCTCGCTCAGCGAACTGCGCAAGATCAGCGAACAGGGAGTGGAGTTTCGCTCGCACCTCGACGGCTCTACGCACTTCTTCACTCCGGAGAGCGCCACCGCGGCGCAGATCGCGCTGGGCGCGGACGTGATCATGGCCTTCGACGAGTGCACCGAATATCCGGCGAGCCCGGCCGAGGCGCGGCGCTCCATGGAGTTGACGCTGCGCTGGGCGGAGAGATGCCAGCGGTATTTCGGGGAGCACAAGGGAGAAGTGCCGTGGGAAGACGCGGCCGGGGACGGCCGCGCCACACAAGAGGACGGTCGCGCCACACGGGAATCGGAGAGGGTAGGGGTCCCTCGACTTCGCCCGCCTGCGGCCCGCCGCAGGCGGGCTCGGGATGAAGATCACACCCAGGCGCTGTTCGGCATTGTGCAGGGCGGAATGCACGCCCATCTGCGGCGGGAGTCGGCGGAGCGAACCGTGGCGCTCGGTTTCGAGGGCTATGCCATCGGAGGGCTGAGCGTAGGCGAACCGCGGGAGCTGACCCGGGAGATGGTGGAAGCCACGCTGGCGCACCTGCCCGCGGACCGGCCGCGCTACCTGATGGGGGTGGGCACGCCGGAGGAAATCGTGACTTATGCCCGCCTGGGGGTGGACATGATGGACTGCGTGCTGCCCACGCGCGCCGCCCGGCACGGGTTGCTCTATACCTCGGAGGGAAAGCTCTCCATCAAGAGCGCGCGCTATGCCCGCGACCAGCGGCCGGTGGATGCGCGCTGCCGCTGCCGGGTCTGCGTCCGCTATACGCGCGCCTACCTGCGGCATTTGTATGCCTCGGGGGAAGTCCTGGCCGGGGTTCTAAACACCATCCACAACCTGGCCTTCTACCTTGACACAATGCGGGCCGTCCGGCATTCTATCAAGGTTGGGGATTTCTCCGGAATTCCTCTGGTGAGTGACAGCCCAGCCTGAGTTTCCCGGTTGTACCCTCGACGTTTACGAGCCGGTGGCAACGCCCAGCGGGGCAACTGGAGAAGCGGGTCCGACAATCTTCCTGAAGGTGAGAGGCCTGCCAGAGGCGCGGCCCAAGAGGCGCGCTTCCGAATTTCCGGCAGCGCACCGAAAGAGTCTTCTCAAGGATGGACGGGAACAGTTTCGCGTGGGCGGTGTGGCAGCAGCCGAAGGGCGGCGAGTCCTCCTGGATTTTGTGGCTGCCGCTGGTGTTCATTTTCGGCATCTTCTATTTCCTGCTCATCCTGCCGCAGCAGAAGCGGCAAAAGAAGTGGCAAGAGATGCTGGGCAGCCTGAAGCCGGGCGACAAGGTGGTGACCAGCGGGGGCATCCGCGGCACCATCATCGGGATGAAGGACGACCACGTTCATCTGCGCGTCCCGCCCGACAATTTGCGGCTGGAAGTGGCGCGCTCGGCCGTGGTTTCCGTGGCCCGGGCGGAAGAAGGCGGCAAGGCGCAGTCCTGAACTTATTCGAGTCATGAAAAAGAACCTGATCGGCAAAACGGTTTTCATCGTTGCGGTGCTGCTGGTGTTTCTGTTCGGCATGGTGGGGGTGCCCGAGAAATGGGACAGGGCGGGCATCGTGGCCAGCGTGCAGAAGCGCATCAAGCTGGGCCTGGATCTGAAGGGCGGCACCCACCTGATTCTGCAAGTGGTGGTGAACGAGGCGGTGAAGGCCGACTCGGAGAGCGTGGTGGAGCGCCTGAAGGAGCAGTTGCCGCAGGCCAAAGTGAACTTCGCGGAAATCACCCTCCCCAAACCGGTGGAGGAGCCGCATCGGATTGAGATTAAGGGAGTGCCGCCGGAGTCCAGCGGCGATCTGCGCACCATCGCGGCCCAGACGCTGCCGGACTACGACCTGGTTTCAGGAGCGGAAAACAACTGGACGCTTACCATGAAGAACCAGGCCCTGCTGGTATTGAAGGAGAGGGCGGTGAGCGCGGCGATTGAGACCATCCGCAAGCGCGTGGACTCGCTGGGTGTCACCGAGCCGACCATTCAGCCGCACGGACTGGGGCAGTACCAGATCCTGGTGCAGCTTCCGGGAGTGGACGATCCGGGGCGGGTGAAGGAGATCATGCAGTCCACGGCCATGCTGGAAATCCGGCAGAGCCTGGGCGGACCCTACGAAAGCGAAGCCGCTGGCGTGAGCGCCAACAACGGGATTTTGCCTCCGGACGCGGTGCTGATGCGGGGGCGAATCCAGGCCCGGTCCGGCGCACCGGTGTCGCAGGAGGAGTGGTACCTGATTTCGCGCGGCTCGGCGGTCTCCGGCCGCGACCTGCGCGGAGCCGAGCCCACGCGCGACGAGAACGGAAAACCGGCCGTGCGTTTCATGCTGACGGCTGAGGGCGGACGCCGCTTTTTCGCCTTCACCAGCGCCCATGTGAACGACAGCCTGGCGGTGGTGCTGGACAACAAGGTCATGGAAGTGGCTACCATCCAGGAGGCCATCCGCGACGAGGGCCGCATCACCGGGGCCTTCAGCGAGCAACAGGCGCAGGACCTCTCCATGGTGCTGCGCTCGGGCGCGCTGCCCGCCTCCATCCAGTATCGCGAAGAACGCACGGTGGGGCCGTCGCTGGGCGCCGAATCCATCCGCCAGGGCGTCACCGCGGGCATTGCCGGCCTGGTGGCGGTGTTCGGCTTCATGCTGATCTATTACCGGGGCGCGGGCATCAACGCCAACCTTGGCCTGATGCTGAACCTGATTATCCTGCTGGGCTTTCTGGGACTGTTCGGGGCCACGCTGACCCTGCCCGGCATTGCCGGCGTCATCCTGACCATCGGTATGGGGGTGGACTCGAACGTGCTCATCTTTGAGCGCATCCGGGAAGAGCTGCGCAGCGGCAAGACCGCACCCTCGGCCGTGGACCAGGGTTTCTCGCGCGCCTGGCTCACCATTGTGGACACCCACGTGACCACCATTGTTTCCGCCGCCATCCTGTTTGCTTTCGGCACCGGCCCGGTGCGCGGCTTCGCGGTCACGCTGACCTTCGGCCTGCTGGCCAACCTGTTTACCGCGGTGTTCGTATCGCGGGTGATCTTCGACGCCGTGCTCATGCGCAAGGAGCGCGGCGCGGCACTGAGCATCTAGAGCGGGGAGCTGCAACCTAGTGGAATTCTTTCGCCACGCGAACTTTGATTTCCTGGGGAA
>CAZXVY010000207.1:0-5226 GCA_964644115.1 uncultured Terriglobales bacterium | reverse complement strand
CTGAAAGGGCTGGCCCGCTTCCGCGCCAATTGTTTCAACCAGCGCGGGGCCACGGCCGCGGTCTTCCGCGTGATCCCGTTCGAGATCAAATCGTTCAACCAGTTGGCCCTGCCCGTGGTGGTGTCCAAGCTGTGCGATAAGCCGCGCGGGCTGGTGCTGGTGACCGGGCCCACGGGCTCGGGCAAGTCCACCACCCTGGCGGCCATGCTGGACAAGATCAACAGCGAGCGGCACGACCACATGATCACCATCGAGGACCCCATCGAGTTCGTGCACTCGCACAAGAAGTGCCTGGTGAACCAGCGCGAGGTGCACTCGGATACCAAGTCGTTTTCCGACGCGCTACGGGCCTCGCTGCGCGAAGATCCAGACGTGGTGCTGATCGGCGAGATGCGCGACCTGGAAACCATCGAAGCGGCGCTGCGCATCGCGGAAACCGGCCACCTCACCTTCGGAACGCTGCACACCAACTCCGCGTCCTCCACCATCAACCGCGTGATTGACGTGTTTCCGGCGCACCAGCAGTCGCAGATCCGGGCGCAGCTTTCGCTGGTGCTGGAAGGCATCCTGTGCCAGGCGCTGCTGCCCAAGATCGGCGGTCAAGGCCGGGCCATGGCCATGGAAGTCCTGGTACCCAATGCCGCCGTCCGCAACCTGATCCGCGAGGACAAGATCCACCAGATCTACTCGGCCATGCAGTCCGGCCAGGACAAATTCGGCATGCAAACCTTCAATCAGTCGCTGGCCACGCTGTTTTTCCAGAAGCAGATTTCGCAGGAGACGGCGCTGTTGCGCTCGTCGAACCAGGATGAATTGCAGGAGATGATCAACCGCGGGGTGGGCGCAGCCAAGGTGGCCGTGCCCGTCAAGCGGTAAGCACCGCAGCCGTTCCTGCCCTGCGGGGCGGGGGCCCAAGGGAGGTGCAGTATGCCGGTATTCACGTTCACGGGAATCAACGCCTCGGGAGAAAAAGTTACCGGGGAGCGGAATGCGGCCAACAAGGAAGTGCTGCAGGCGGAGCTGCGCAAGCAGCGCATCACCCCCGGCACCATCAAGGAGAAGGGCAAGGAATTCGCCATTCCCACCTTCGGCTCGGGCAGTGTGGGGGTGAAGGAAATCGCCATCTTCCTGCGCCAGTTCTCGGTGATGATTGACGCCGGACTTCCCCTGGTGCAGTGCCTGGAAATCCTGGCCGCCAACCAGGAGAACCCCGCTTTCCAGAAGTGCCTTACCGGCGTGCGCACCACGGTGGAGGGGGGCGCCACCCTGGCCAACGCCATGCGCGCCTGGCCCAAGATCTTCGACGATCTCAAGACCAACATGATTGAGGCGGGAGAAACCGGGGGTATTCTCGACACCATTCTGCAGCGCCTCGCCGGCTACGTGGAAAAGGAAGTGAAGCTCAAGGCGGCGGTGACGTCGGCCCTGATCTATCCCGTTTCGGTCATCAGCATCGCCGTCCTGGTGGTGGCCGGCCTGATGATCTTCGTGGTCCCCATCTTCGCCAATCTTTTCACCGGCCTGGGGGTGGACCTGCCCTTGCCCACCAAGATCGTCATGGGCATCAGCAAGTTCATGCAGACCTTCTGGTGGGTCTTCCTCGCGGGTGGCGCCGGCATCTTCTTCATCATGAAGCAGGTCCGCAGTACGAAAAAGGGCCGCTACACCACCGACAAGATCATGCTCAACCTGCCGGTACTGGGCGACGTGCTGCGCAAGATCGCGGTGGCCCGCTTTACCCGCACCCTGGGAACGCTGATTACCTCGGGCGTGCCCATTCTGGAGGGTCTGAGCATCACCGCCCGCACCTCCGGCAACGCCGTGCTGGAAGAGGCGCTGATGAAAGTGCGCAAAGCCATTGAGGAAGGCCGCACCATTGTGGATCCCCTGAAGGAGTGCGGGGTTTTCCCCAACATGGTGACCCAGATGATCGGAGTGGGCGAGGCCACGGGCGCCATGGACGCCATGTTGCAGAAGATTGCCGACTTCTACGAGGACGAGGTGGACACCGCCACCAAGAACCTGCTGACCCTGCTGGAGCCGTTGCTGATTTCGTTCCTGGGCGTGGCCGTGGGCGGAATCGTGATTTCGCTTTACATGCCGCTGTTCGCCATGATCGGAAAGCTGGCAGGTTGATTCGCCGGAGCGCCGGTGCCGGTCCCGCCCAGCGGGACCGGCGCACAGCCCTCCCCTACGACGAGGTGGCCCCGGCCGCCCATTGCCTGGGGCTCCTCCATGAGGATGGTCACCCAATTTAACGAGCGCACTTGGCTGGCCTGGCTGGTCAAGGTGCGCATCATCATCATCACCTTCCTGCTGGGCATCGAACTGTTCATCCTGCGCTTCACGCCCGCTACCCGGGTTCCCGAGCAGCTCTTTGTCGGCTTCATCCTTCTCTGGTACACCGTCTCGGTCTTCTATGCGCTGCTGCTTTCGATGTGGGAAGACTACTGGCTGCAGTCGCGCCTTCAGGTGTTCACCGACCTGGGCTTTGTCACCCTGCTGGTGTACGTCACCGGAGGCATTGACAGTTACTTCCAGCCATTCCTGAACCCGCTGGTGATCATCGTGGCCAGCATCCTGATGTCGCGGGCCTGGACCTACCTCACCGCCGCCTTGGCCTTCATCCTGCTAGGCGGGTTGCTGGAGCTTTCGTACTTCGAAGTCATCCGCTCGTTTTCCACCACCCGCCCGGATTTGAGGTCCATGCAGGTGATCATCTTCATCAACCTGTTCGCCTACGCCGCCATCGCCTACCTGTCGAGCAGCCTGAGCATGAAGCTGCGCCAGGTGGACGTGCAGCTCCAGGACAGGAGCGGGGCTCTGGAGAACCTGCAGGCCCTGCATGAGAACATCATCAACTCCATGAGCGGCGGCTTGATCACCACCGGCCTGGACGGCCGCATCTCCTATTTGAACGCTCCCGGGCAGAAGCTGCTGGAGCGGCGCGCCGTCGACGCCTTCGGCAGGCCTGTATCCCACCTCTTCCTCGACCCCCTGCCGGGGGTGGGTTCTGCCACCGCCCACGGCGAGGTGCGCGCGCAGATGCCTTCGGGGGAGGAGAAAACTTTTGCCGTCACCGCCTCGGCCCTCACCGTGCCCGAGCGCGGGGTCCTGGGCCACGTCTACACTTTCGACGACCTCACGCACCTCCGCCGGCTGGAGCGCGAGGTGCGGATGCGCGATCGCCTGGCCGCGGTGGGCCGCTTTTCCGCCCAGATGGCGCACGAAATCCGCAACCCGCTGTCTTCGATCGCCGGATCGGTGAAGGCGCTGGCCGGGCTGACGCCGCTCAACGAGGAGCAGCGCACCATCGCCGACATCGTTACCCGCGAGTCCTCGCGCTTGGACAAGATCATCTCCAACGTCCTCGCCTACACCCGGGAGAGGAACTACCGCTTCACTCGCCTGGACCTGCTTCCGCTGCTGGAGGACACGCTGAAGCTGCTGGAAAACCGGCCCCAGCCGGAGGCCGGGAGCTTCCAGGTGGTGCGCCGCTTCCGCGAGAAGGCGGCCCCGGCGGTAGTGGACGGCGACAGCATCCAGCAGGTCTTCTGGAACCTCTGCGACAATGCCTTGCGCGCCATGCCCGAAGGGGGCACGCTCACCGTCAGCCTGGCCGCGGAGAACGGCAACTGGCGCATCTGTTTTTCCGACACCGGACACGGCCTGGCGGCGGCGCAGCGCGACAAGATCTTCGAACCCTTCCAGTCGGGCTTCGAAGGCGGCACCGGGCTGGGCCTGGCCGAGGTCTACCAGATCGTGCAGGCGCACGACGCCCGCATCTGGGTGAATCCCGATACGCCTCCCGGGCAGGGGGCCGAGTTCATTCTGGACCTCAAGCAGGCGGGCGCCGCCGAGCCCGAACCCGCTCCCGCGGGCGAAGCCGCAGACCAGCAGGTGGCGCATGGCTAGTATCCTGGTCTGCGACGACGAACTCTCCCACCGCCAGCTCCTGGAAATCATGCTGCGCAAGGATGGCCACAAGGTGGAGACCGTGGGCACGGGCGAGGCCGCAAAAAGGAAAATCCAGTCGGCGCTCTACGACGTGATCGTTACCGACATCCGCATGCAGCCGGTGGACGGCATCGAAGTGCTCAAGTTTGCGCGCCAGACTTCGCCCGATACCGCGGTGGTGATGATGACCGCGGGCGAAGAGGTCGAGCCTGCCATCGAGGCCATCCGCGCCGGGGCTTCCGATTACGTCATCAAGAAAGGCGACACCGGAATCGTAGAGCCGCTGCGCGTGGCCATCGCCCGGACCCTGGAGACGCTGAACCTGAGGCGGCAGAACTTTGCCCTGCGGCGCGACGCCGCCAGCCGCAACTCGCTGGACAACCTCATTGGTAAGAGCGCGGGGATGGAAAAACTAAAGGAGACCATCCGCACCGTCGCGCCCACCGGCTCCAGCGTGGTCATCCAAGGAGAGAGCGGCTCCGGCAAGGAACTGGTGGCGCGCGCCGTGCACGCCTGCTCTCCGCGCGCTGCCGAACCGTTTCTTTCCATCAACTGCGGCGCCTTCCCGGAAACCCTGCTGGAGAGCGAACTGTTCGGTTACGTAAAAGGCGCGTTCACCGGCGCCGGCCAGAACAAACGCGGCCTGCTGGAAGCCGCGCACGGCGGAACGCTCTTCCTCGACGAGATCAGCGAGACCAGCCTGGCCATGCAGGTCAAGCTGCTGCGCGTGCTGCAGGAGCGGGTGGTGCGTCCCCTGGGCGGCACCCAGGAGGTCGCTATTGACGTGCGCGTCATCTCCGCCACCAATAAAGACCTCGATCGACTGGTGACCGATCACGCCTTCCGCGAAGACCTTTACTACCGCATCAGCGTCATCCCCATTCACGTCCCGCCGCTGCGCGAACGCCCCGAGGACATCCCCCTGCTGGCCAGCCACTTTCTTCGCAAATACGCGCCTGCCGCGGGCAAGCAGATCCAGCGCATCGCGCCGCAGGCGCTGGAAGCGCTGGCCGGTTACGAATGGCCGGGCAACGTCCGCCAGCTGGAAAACACCATCGAGCGTGCGGTGGCCCTGGAAACGGATGAGGAACTGGAGGTCGAGCTGCCCCAGGAGCGCAGCAAGGCGCGCGCCGCCGGCGGCTCCACGTTGTCCGCCGTGCCCCCGGATGGCCTGGATATGGAACGCTACGTGGCCGACGTCGAACGCACCCTCATCACTTCCGCCTTGCAGCAATCGGGCGGCGTCCAGACCCGCGCCGCCGAACTGCT
>CAZXVY010000206.1:0-5235 GCA_964644115.1 uncultured Terriglobales bacterium | reverse complement strand
GCCACGTAAGTCCCTCAGTAGATGCCGAACCTATTTATGAAACCAGCTCTATGCACTTCCATTCTTTGTTTTCCTTCCACGACATCGCGAAGATCCCGCCAAATAAAGCCAATACCGCGGAAACCAAGTAATAGTACCGGGGAAAAGGCAGGACTTCCACACCCTGCAGCGCCAGGAGGTAGATACGGTAGACCTCCACCGCGACGGTGCCCGCGGCTCCGTAGAGGAAACGTGTCCGGTCGGATAGGGCGCGTGCCACAGGCTATCGAAACAGGGAGCCCAGGTATTGCCGCAGCGGGAGTGGCAGGAATTGCACCACGGCAGGAAATAGCATCAACGCCGCGAACAGCACGAGAGCTACGCGATTCAGCGTGTCAGTTGCTTCGGCGGGCGCATTCTCCGGGTTGGCAGGCAAGGTCACGGGCATGGTTTCTTCCTGCTTCGCAGCCGCCTTCGCAAGTCCAGTGATCACAAGGGCGGGTGTCTCCTCTTGTTCAGATGCAATCTTCCCCGCTAGAGTTTCACCCCTCCTCCATCACTGTCAAGCCTTGAGGCCTACGCCACCACCAGTTCGCCGCCGCGCTGTTTTTCCAGCTCCATGGACTGGTTGAGCGCCACCATGGCGCACTCCACCATGCTGTCGTCGGGCGGCTGGGTGGTGATGCGCTGCAGCCACAGCCCGGGCAGGGTCATCAGGGCAAACAGCGAGGTGCGGTGCTTGGCGGCGAAACGGATGATCTCAAACGACACGGCGGCAATCAGCGGCAGCAGCGCGATACGTACCGCGAAGCGGGCCCAGAAGGTCTCCACCGGCGCCAGCGCGTAAAAGAGGATGGAGATCAGCATCACCGTCATCAGGAAGCTGGTGCCGCAGCGCGGGTGATAGGTGGAAAACGACTGCGCCAACTCGATGGTCAGCGGCTGCTTCGATTCAAACGCGAACACCGTTTTGTGCTCGGCGCCGTGATAGCGGTACACGCGCTTGATGTCCGCCCACAGCGACACCGCCCAGATGAACAGCAGGAACAGGGCGATGCGGATCGCGCCGTCCACCAGGTTGAAGGCCACCGGCCCGGCAAACACCGGCGAGAGCGCCTGCAGCTTCGTGGTCGCCACCAGCGGCAGGAACTTATAGAAGAAAATGAAGAAGCCCAGCGAGAACAGGACGTTCAACGCCATCATCCAGCCGCTGATCTCCAGCTTTTTCTTGCCTCCGGCCGGTGCGGACGCCTCGGGCCTGGCTCCTGTTTTCCCCTCGGCTTGGGCCCGTGCTTCCTCCGCCTCCAAAGCCACGTTGGCGGAGTAGCGCAGCGCGCGGAAGCCCAGGGCCATGGCCTGGGCCAGGGTGGCCACGCCGCGCACCAGCGGCCATCCCATCCAGGGATGTTTCTCCGACAGTCTTTCCAACGGCTCCGCGTGGGTCACCACTTCGCCCGAGGGCTTGCGCACGGCGATGGCGTAGGCGTGCGGCGAGCGCATCATCACGCCCTCCAGCAGCGCCTGGCCGCCGATCAGCACTTCGTCGCCGCCTTCCATGGCCGGCATAAGCTGAGTTGCAGCCAGCAGTCTTGCGAGTTGTCGCCAGCGTTTCACGTTGAATTTAGATGATGGACATCACCTCACGGCTACACCGCCCCAGTTACCAGCTTAGCCAGCAAAACAGAGCAGTGTCAAACCCGAACTCGTGCTACGCTGGCTCCATGTTCGAAGAGCTCGCCGAGCACATCCGGCGGCTCACCGAGGACCTGAAGAAGTTACAGGAGGAGATCAACCGAGCGGCGGTCGGCGATCCCGCAGAGGCCATTCGCACCCAGGCCTTTGGCGAGATCCTGGACCGGAAGTTGATCAACGCGTTCAAATCCGCTGTAGACCATACACGCCTGTTGCTTTGGGCCCATCTGGAAGCCACCGGAACCAAAACGGGAGTCAGCCCCCAGGAATTGTTGCAGAAGGCCCGCATGGAGAGGGTGACGGAGATGTTGCGCCGGCTCCGCGAAGAGATGAAGGACACGCACATCTCGGAGATGCCGGAATCGCGCGCGCTGCTGCAGGAGATCGCCGTCACCAGTGGCGTTATGGGCCGCCCAGATTAGGGCGAAGCGTGGCGTGGGTCGTTCCGGGAGCGCTGGGGTTGGGGTGTCTCTAAAGGCCGGCGGTCAGCCAACCTGCAAGTCCACTCGCCGGGTACGGCCATCCTGAATCGTTTAGCCTCTTCCTCAACCCAGCGTGAAAACCAGCCGTTAACGGCTGTCCATGCGGACCTCCGGCCCCGGCTCGGCCGCGCCTGCGCATCCCGCTTCGCAGGCCGCATGCTCGAACTGGATGGTGGTGTGACCGATGTTGAAGCGCTGGCGCAGGCGCTGGTTGGCCTCGCGCAGGATGCGGTCGCTGGCCGACTGCGGAATGTCGGGGATGCTGATGTGGCAGGAGAATGCGTGGCTCTCTGATCCCAGGCTCCACAGGTGCAGGTCGTGTACGCCGTTCACGCCCTCAATGGCGCACAGCTCCGACGCAATGCGTTCCATCTCCACCCCGCGGGGCGCGCCCTCCAGCAGGATGTTCAGGGTCTCGCGCAGGATGCCGAAGGCCGACCACAGAATCATGGCGGCGATGCCGAAGCTGAGCGCCGGATCAATCCAGTTCTGCCCGGTGCGCAGGATGGCCCAGCCGCCCACGATGACCGCGGCGGTAGAAAGCGTGTCGCCCAGTTCGTGCAGCAGGGCGCTGCGCAGGTTCACGTCGTTGCCCGCGCGGTAGAGCATCCAGGCGATGGTGGCGTTCATCACCACGCCCGCCACCGCCACCGCAATCATGGGACGCGCCGCCACCTCCACCGGCGCCATCAGCCGGTGCACCGCCTCGTAGAACAGATAGAACGTCAGCCCCACCAGCGAAAGCGCGTTGACGAACGCCGCCAGCACTCCCGCCCTCTGGTAGCCGTAGGTGCGCGCCGGGTCCGGCGGGCGGGCATGCAGGTAGACCGCAACCAGCGAAAGCAGCAATGCCAGAAAGTCGGAGAGGTTGTGGCCGCCCTCGGAAATCAGCGCCAGGCTGCGCGCCCGAATGCCCACTGCCACCGCCAGCACGATGTAGACAAAGGTTGCCGCCAGCGAAAAGCGCAGCACCTTGGTGGTGTGCTGGTGCGCGGCGTGGTCGTGGGCCGGCATGATTCCAGTCTACGTTCGAGTTGTGCCCGCTTCAACCGGATTGACGATTGATTGATTTGGTCATTGACGATTGAGCCTGAATGAACTCCGGCAATCGTCAATGAGCAAATGAATCAATCGTCAATTTCTTCGTGTCTCCGCGGTGAAATCACTTGTTCAGCGCGGCCAAAGCGTCCCGGAACAACGCCTCGAACGACTCGCCCTTCCCGTTCTTTGATGCCACGGCCAGCGCGCGCTCCGCGGTGGGGCGCGAGTAGCCCAGGTTCATCAGCGCGGAGAGCACGTCCTCCTCGACGGGTGTGACCCCGGGAGCGGCCCCGGGGGGAGACGTGGCCGCCAGCCCCTCGAGCTTGTCGCGCAGTTCCAGCACCATGCGCTCCGCGGTCTTCTTGCCGATACCGGGAATGCGGGTGAGCCGCGCCACATCGCCCGCGCGCAGCGCCGCCACCATGTCGTCCGCGGCCATGCCGCTCAGGATGGTGATGGCCAGCTTCGGCCCGATGCCGCTCACGCCGATCAGCCGTTCGAACAGTTTCTTCTCCGCCGGACGCAGGAAGCCGTAGAGCGCCAGCGCGTCTTCCCGCACATGGGTGTGGATGAACAGCTCCACCTCGCTGCCCGCGGCGGGCAGTGCGGAAAACGTCGGGACGCTGATGTGGACGTCGTAGCCCACGCCCCCGGCTTCGACCACGGCCTGGTTGGGATGCTTCACCAGCAGCCGTCCGCGCAGGTGGGCAATCATGGAGGCCTATTCTAGCGCCTGCGCGTGGCCCGATGGCCGGTCCATGCCGAAAGATTGTGTTTTCAACGCAGAGCACGCGGAGGGCGCAGCGGGAAACAAGCCTCTGCTCTGCGATCTCTGCGTCCTCGGCGTTAAAAAAAAGGCTAACCGCCCGTCGGCCACTGGCCAGTTGTCCTTCCGGTCACCCGCCTTCCGTAATCTTGGCGGCGGAAGCTGCCGGAGCTACTCTGCGCATCTATGGTTCCTCAAGCCCTCCTACTCTCCCGCGACGCCGGTGTTCTGCGCGTGATGCGTCGCCTGCTGCAAGACACTTCCGTCCACGCTCAGGTCAGCTACAGCCCGCTCCAGGCCGCGGCCGAGTTGAAACGGCACAAGTTCGACTCCGTGATTGTGGACTGCGAGGACCTGGGCCCGGCGGGCGAGTTCCTGCACGGTCTGCGGCACACCAGCTCCAGCCGCCGGGCCATCGCCATCGCCCTGCTCGCGGGGCCGGACACGGTAGCCACCGCCTTCCGCCTGGGCGCCAACTTCGCCCTCCACAAGCCCCTCTCCCTGGAGCATGCCCTGCGCTGCCTGCGCGCTGCCCGCGGACTGATCCTGCGGGAGTGCCGGCGCTACCACCGCCATCCCGCACAGTTGCCGGTGTCGCTGCGCGTGACCTCGGGCGTCAGCCTCACCGCCCAGGCCGCCAACTTCAGCGAAAACGGCATGGCCATCGAGCTGGGCGGGCCCAGCGGATACGGAGTGCCCAGCGGTTGCGGAGTTAAGGTGCGCTTCCTGCTGCCCGGCTCCGCGTCTACCGTGGAAGCCCACGGAGAAGTGGCCTGGCAGGGGCGCGATGGATTGCTGGGCATTCGCTTTCTGCAGATGATGGAAACTTCCCGCCTCCCTTACCGCCGCTGGCTCGACCAGCGCCTGCTGGTGACTCCGTTCCCGGCAGTGACCTACCTCGCTTAGAGAGCGGGCGGGTGGCCCACATCTGCCCGTTGTTGGCAGATGTGGGTTTCTTGATTTTTTTCCCAGTTCTCGTGGACTGCCACCGCTTGAGAATTTTCCATTCCCGCCGGTCAGCGGCCCCCCTCAGCCCCAACGCTATGCAAGCCCGTCCCCACGTTAGCGCCGAACTGCACGACTAGTCTAGCTTTAGCAGCTTCTCGTCAAACCACACGTCGGCGGTTGTGCCATCCGTTAGGAATCGAAATCCCGGTGCAAGACCAAGAAACCGAGAAGCAGCACTCAAGTTTCGAAAGACCCACATCTGCTAACTACAACAGATGTTGATTGGATAAGAGCGAAGGCTCCGAGCTTACCCTGACAGTGTCTTTT
>CAZXVY010000205.1:0-5245 GCA_964644115.1 uncultured Terriglobales bacterium | reverse complement strand
CGGCCCATGATCTTCGGATCCACGCCGGCGATGCCCCAGCTCACAACGCGCCCCAGCGGCTTCAGGCCGCGCTTCTGCGCGTCGTCAATTGACATGACGACGACGGCGGCGCCGCCGTCCACGATGCCGCTGGCGTTGCCCGCGGTGACCGTGCCGTCCTTCTTGAACGCCGGCTTCAACTTGGCCAGGCCCTCCATGGTGGTTTGCGGGCGGCGATGGTCGTCTTCGGAGAACATTTCGCCGGTGGGCTGGCCGCGGCGGTCCTTGAGCGGAACCGGCGCCAATTCTTCCTTCAGGCGGCAGGCCTTATAGGCGGCGTCGGCGTTTTGCTGCGAGCGCAGCGCAAACTCGTCCTGCTGTTCGCGGGAGATGCCGTTCTGGCTGCCCAGCAGTTCGGCGGTTTCCGCCATCTGCAGGCCGCAGTAGGAGTCGAGCAGAGCGACGGCGAGCGAGTCCTCCATCGTGCCTTCCCCGAAGCCGAAGCCCCAGCGCGCGCCGCGGACCACGTGCGGCGCCTGCGACATGGCTTCCATCCCGCCGGCCAGCACCGTTTTCGCCTCGCCCAACTGGATCATCTGGGCCGCGTTGACAATGGCTTGGAGGCCAGATCCGCACAGCCGGTTCACGGTGAGCGCCGGAGTCTCGATGGGAAGCCCGGCCAGCAGGGCTACGTGGCGCGCGCCGTAGAGGGCGTCGCCCGAAGTCTGCTGTGCGTTGCCCATCACGCAGTGGTCAAACTCCTTGGGATCGAGCCCGGAGCGCGCAATGGCTTCCTTGGCCGCGACCGCGCCCAGTTCCTGCGCGGTGAAGTCACGCAGCTTGCCGCCATAGCGCCCCATGGGCGTGCGCGCGCCGCTTACGATCGCGATGTCAGTGGATCTCGGCATGACAGAGCCTGGATGTGGAGATGCCTGGGATTGAACAGAAGATTCAGTCTAGCAGCGGGGCGGAGTGAGGGCAACGACACGCAGGCTGCCGCATTACACCACGGCCTCGGTTTCCAGCCTGGGGGCGAGAGAGTGCGCCTTATTGCCGCCCTCAGACTTGGCGACTTCCAGGGCCCGCTCGGCGCGGTTGATCACTTCGGTGACGATGTCCACGGGGTCGAAGTCAAGGCGGGCGACGATTTCGGCGATGCCGGCGGTGAGGGGCACGGCTTTGTCGCCGCCCCCCGGCATGCGCACCGTCTCCAGGGCCTTGCGCAGCTTGTCCACCACGAAAAAGGAGTTCTTCTCGCTGGTTTCCGAAAGCACCAGGGCGATGGTGCCCAGGTCGTAGCGCACGGCCACGTCGTTCTGGCGGATGTGTCCGGTGATAACCTGGCCCACCTGTTGGATCAGGTTTTCGACTGCCGGCTCACCCACCTCCTTGGCCAGCCCCGGCTTGGCCAACTGCATGAGCATGACCGACGCCGTGGACTTCTGCTGCACCGCGCGGCGCACCTCAGAGAGCAGGATGTCGAGGTAGGAGGAGCGGCGCAGCAGGCCGGTCTTCTCGTCGGTGACGGCCAGGGTCTTCACCAGGCTGCGCAGCTTGGAGTTGTTCACCGCCAGCACCATCTGGTCGGCAATGGTCTTGAGCACAAAGACGTCGGACTGCGTCCACTCGCGCCCTTCGCACTGCTCCAGGATGAGGATGCCGGCGTGCTCGTCGCCGTCCATCAGCGGCACCGCCAGAATGGACTGCACCTCAAGGTCGGCCAGGTATTGCTTCACCGCTGCCAGTTCGCCCGCGCTGGGCACGTTGGGAATGGTGACCGGCCCCTGGTGGCTCACCACCAGCGCCTGCAGTACTGCGATGCGCTTCACAATGGCCATCACGTCCGACTGCCGCGCGCCCGGAGCGCAGTATTCCAGCGCCGCGGAGGGCGGTTTGCCGGGGGTGCACAGTCCGGCCACGCAGCGGCTGGCGTTCCAATGCCGTCCGATGTCGTTCACCGCCGTAAACAGCACCGACTTCACGTTGCCCTGGCGGTAAATGTTGCGCGTAATCTCGGTGACGCGTCCGAAATTGTCCACTGCGCTCTCGTTGGCCGCGGCGCGCGAGGCGGCGGCCGCCGCTGCCGGACTCTGCGTCACTTGGGCCGCGGGGCGCGAGGCCGCGGCGGCCGGCGGCGGGGCGTCGTCGTACTTGGGGGCGATCCCGGCGTTGAGATAAAGCTGGCGCAACTTCTCGCTCTTTTCTTCCTCGCGCGGAAACAGCTTGTGGATGCGCTGCAGGCGCTCCACCGCCTTGGAACGCATGGAGTACTGCAGGAAGATTTCCGCCTGCAATATCAGGTCGTCGAGCACCGTGGTCTCGCCCTCGAACCCCGCCGGCACGGCAGCTCCGCTGTCTTCTTCTACCTTGGCCGCGCCCATGAAGCGGTTGGCAACGGCGTTAAAACGGCCGGAGTCGATCTTGCCGCGCAGCATCTCCAGGCGCTTTTGGTGGCCGGGCTCGTAGGGATCCACTTCGGCGGCGGCATCGAGCGAGTCGGCGGCTTTGAGGAAGTTGCCGGCTGCGAAGTAGAGCTGAAACAGCTTGAGCAGCGTGGCGCAGTAGTCCTGCTCGCGGTTGGTGGAGTTGTAGATCTCCACCAGGTACTCCAGGAAGGCGATGTCGAGGGCGTGCTTGTCAGACATCGTCTTCATGATGGCGGCGAACTCGCGGCGGCGTTCGTGCTTGGCCTGGTGCTGTTCCAGGCGGTGCGCCGCCGCCAGCGCCTTGTCGTGCTGCTCCGCGTCTATCAGCGCGCCGATCATCTCACCCACTTCCTCCGCCTGCTTCGGATCCTTGTCCAGTAATTCCCAAACGTAGGGTTCGGCGTCCAGCGGACGTTTGGCCGCGAGCAGCGCCTTGCAGTAGAGCTCACGAAGCTCCGGGAGCGCTCCCTCGGCGCGGGCCAGGGCCTCCACCACTTTCACCGCCCCCGGCCCGTCGCCTTTGGCCAGGGTGGCGCGCCCGTGGGCGAGTGCCGTATGCGGATTTGAGGGGTCGGTGGAAAAAGCGCGCTCGAACCAGGAAGCGCCCTCGCGGCCGGCTTTCCCTTCCAGCTCGCCCACCTGGAAGAAGGCTTCGGCGGCGGTTTTTACGTCGAGCAACTCGGCGGCCATCTCGCCCTGCCGCTTCCAGTTGTTGATGCTGGGATCCAGGGCCGTTACCCGCTTCAGTGCTCCCAGGGCTTCCGGCCTGCGACCGGCTGCAACCAGGCCGGTAATGGCGGCCTCGTAAGCGTCGAGCGCGTCCTTCTTGACGGTCTTTTCCGCCAGTTGGCCGAAGCGCAGCGCCTGGTCCACGGTGGGAGTGGTGAAGCGCTGCAGTTTCTTGTAGGTGATGCTGGCCTTGGCGGCGTCGTTGGCCGCGGCCTGGCGGTCGAACAGCGGGCCCAGCAACTTGGCCGCGTCACTGCTGCGGTTCAGGGAAACACAGATGTCGGCCGCAGCCTGGCGGGCGCCGTCGTGGTTGGGTTCGTCCTTGAGGATATCCATGTACTCCTCAAGGGCGGATTCCATCTTGCCCTTTTGCAGGTACTTCTCGGCTTTTTCCAGGCGCTTGGAAACGTCGGCCATTTGCGTGAGAAATCAGGGAAACTGCGTATTGTAAGCGGAAAGCGAGGCCCTCAGCAATCAGCTCTCAGCACTCAGCGATGTGGCTGTTAGAATTCGCCGCTGAATGCTGACCGCTGAGAGCTGAGGGCTGATGGGTGAAAGCGCTGAATCCGGGCTGCGCCGCCAGTTGGGCGCAGGACAGATCGCCATGGTGGCGGTGGGCGGCTCCATCGGCACTGGTCTGCTGCTGGGCTCAGGCGCCGCGGTGCAGATTGCCGGGCCCGCGGTTTCGGTGTCGTATGTGGCCGCCGCGCTGATCGCCTGGACCGTGACCATGGCCCTGGGCGAGTTGGCCAGCGTGCATCCCGCCGCGGGCTCGTTCGGCATTTACGCCGAACGCTACCTGAACCCGTGGGCGGGTTTCGTGGCGCGCTACGGATACTGGTTCTCGGTGACCATCGCCGTGGGCGGACACCTGGTGGCCTCGGCCACCTACCTGCGCTTCTGGTTCCCCAACGTCCACGGAATGGTGTGGATCGTGCTCTTCGCAGGCGTGTTTCTGCTGGTCAACCTCCGGGCGGTGGGCGACTTCGGGACCTTCGAGTACTGGTTCGCCATGATCAAGCTGGTGGCGGTGCTGATGTTCATCGTCATCGGGGCGGCGCTGCTGCTGGGCGGACGAGTGGAGCCCCAATACACCGCCCAGGGCGGCTTCTTTCCCCACGGCCCGGCTTCGCCGCTGTTCGCCGTCAGCTTCGCGCTCTTCAGTTTTCTGGGGATTGAGATGGTGGCCATCTCCTCGGGAGAAGCCCGTTCGCAGGCCGAGATCCCGCGCGCCTCCCGGCTGATGTTTGCGCTGCTGACGGTGGTCTACCTGGGAGCGACCGTGGTGCTGGTGGGAGTGCTGCCCCGGACCCAGGCCGGCGTGAGCGCAAGCCCGTTCGTCACAGTGTTTTCCGTGGCCGGCATTCCTGCGGCCGCGGCCGTGATGAACCTGGTGGTGCTCAGCGCGGCGCTCTCCGGCGCGAACGCCAATCTCTATGCCGCCAGCCGCATGCTGTTCTCGCTGGCGCGCAGCGGATACGCGCCGCGGCGCCTGGGCGAATTGGCGGAAAACGGCTCGCCACGCGCCGCGCTCCTGGTCTCCACCGGCGGCATTGTCGCCGCCGTGGTGGCGCAATCCCTGGCGCCCGATCGCGCCTACCTGTACATCATTCTGTCCTCGCTGTTTGGAGGGATGCTGGCCTGGGCCATTGCTCTTGCCGCCCACATCGCCTTCCGGCGCACGCTCTCCGCGGACGAGCTTGCGGCGCTGCCTCTGCGCTCTCCGGGCGGCGCCACCGCTTCCTGGCTGGGACTGGTGGCGGTGATCGCGGTGGTCATCTCCACCTGGTGGGTACCGCAAACCCGGGTCACCATGCTGGCCGGCGTGCCCCAACTGGTGCTGCTGAGTCTGGCCTATGTGTTGGTGCGCCGGAAGCCTTCGTCGTCCGCGGAAGCGCGCGTTTGATTTAGAATTCGCAAGTCCGTGATCACGATGGTTGCCAATCCGATCCTGCGCGTGGCGTTGTTGGGCATGGGTACGCTGATGGTGGGAATGGGCATCGTGGGCATTTACGTTCCCGGGTTGCCCACCACGCCTTTCCTGCTGCTGGCCGCCCTGTGCTACCTGCGCAGTTCCGAGCGCTTGTCGCGCTGGCTGCTCAACCATCCGC
>CAZXVY010000204.1:0-5248 GCA_964644115.1 uncultured Terriglobales bacterium | reverse complement strand
CCAAGCGCATGAAGCATCCTTCCAAGGTGGTGAAGGTGAACGACCAGGTGGAGACCGTGGTGCTCGACGTGAACCCCACCGACCGCCGCATCTCCCTGGGGCTGCGCCAGCTCGACTCCAATCCCTGGGAATCGCTGCACGAGAGGTATCCCCCCAACACCGTGGTCGAGGGCCGGGTGCGCAACCTCACCGAGTTCGGCGCCTTCGTCGAAATTGAGGACGGCATTGACGGCCTGGTGCACGTGAGCGACCTGAGCTGGACCAAGCGTGTGAAGCATCCTTCGGAGATCCTGAAGAAGGGCGACCGCGTCAAGGCGGTGGTGTTGGCCATTGATCCCAAGAACCGCCGGCTGTCGCTGGGCATGAAGCAGCTCCAGCCCGATGCCTGGGAGGCGTTCTTCGCCGCCCACCACATCGGCGACGTGGTCAGCGGCAAAGTGTCGCGGGTGGCCCCGTTTGGCGCCTTCGTGGAAGTGGCCGACGGCGTCGAAGCCCTGTGCCACAACTCCGAGGCCGTGGACGCGCATGGCGCCAAGATGAAACTCGAGCCCGGCCAGAAGCTGGACTTCAAGATCGTCAAGGTCACACCCGGCGAGAAGAAGATCGGGCTCAGCCTGCGCGGCATCGGCGACGAGGGCAGCCGCGCCGAGGTCGAAGCCTACAGACATACCGCCAAGCACTCCGCCTCCAGCGCCACCTCCACCATCGAAGAGCTGATTTCGCTGAAGCGGGCGGGGAACGAGCAGAACTAGGTTTTTGCGGAAGTGGCGCAAGATGCCCACGCGCTGGCCGGCGAGACGCCGGCGCTACCTTCGGGCCGCCCCATCCGGGCGGCCTTCTTATTTGTTGGTGTCAATCCGCAGGTGGATAGTGACGTCTTTCTTGCTGTCGAAGGAACTCAGGGTCTTGGTGCTGCTGCGGCGGCCCTTAAGCTCGGCGTGCAGTTCGTAGTCCACGTTGGGCGAGAGGCCGCTGAAGCGGTAATTGCCGCCGGAGTCGGTGATGAAAGTCTTGAGCGCCAGGGTCTTGGTGTTTTTCAGATGGACCACCGCATCCGGCAGCGGAGTGTCCTCGTTGTCCAAAACCTGGCCGGAGACCGAGCGGGTTTGTGATTCGCGCTGCGCCGGCGCGGACGGAACTCCAACCGCCAGCGTCAGTACCAGCAGCCCCGCGAACATTGCGAACGAAATTTTGCGCACGGCCAACTTGCTCCCTCCTACTTCCTGCCTCCTACTCCTTTAGATGCAGGCTGATGTCCACCCGCTCGTCGTTCAGCACGTGGACGGTGACCTCTTGACGGGGCTGGTCTTTCGGCCCCTTCAAATCTGCCCAGACCACGTAGTCCGCCGGGCCCGCTGGGACGCGCTGGGCGAACTCGCCGCGGCGGTCTGAATGGAGCTCCCACTTGGCTTTTTTCTGGTCGGAGCGGCGGATCTTCACTTTCACGCCGGCCACCGCCCGGGCGTCCGGCCCGAAGACGGTGCCGAAGATGAGCGCGTAGGCTTTTTCTTTTTTCTTCTCGGGCGCGGACCCCGGCGCTGCCAGGCCTGCGGCAGCAAACATCAGCAGCAGCGCAAGCGCGGCCCAACGCATGCCCGCCAGCTTAGGAATGGTCACCGTTCTCGCTCTCCTCTTCCTCGATGTCCTCTTCTTCTTCCTCCTCCTCGATCTTATTCAGTTCGAGAGGATTGCTGGTCACCACCTCGTACTCGGTGCCGCACTCCGGGCAGGAAACGATCTCGCCTTCGTCCACATCGCCGGCTTCAATGTCGAGATTGGCTTCACACTCCTGACAAACCATTCCACACGCCTCCCTGAGGGGATTGTTGCTCCAGCGACTCCTGCTATATTTAGAACCTCTTGCCGGTATCGTCAAGGCTTCCCGGGATGAATATTCGTTCACGAAAGCACGCCTGGCCTGGAAAAGCAATGCCAGGGAAAACCATCCTGCTTGCTCTGTCGTTTCTTGCCGTGGGCGGAGAAGCCGCGTGGTCCCAGGCTGCACTGGCGCCCAAATCTCCAGTCCCGTCCAACCCAGCCCTCATGGTGCGTCGGGTCTCCGCCAAGCAGATCCGCGCCAACATCCACAAGCTGGCCTCGTTCGGCACGCGGCACTCGCTGTCGGCGGCGAACGCGCCGGTCGTGGCTTCCGGCCGCGGCATCGGGGCGGCCCGCGAGTGGATCAAGCAGGAGTTCGAGCGCTACTCCGCGGCCTGCGGCGGCTGCCTGAAGGTGGAGTTCCAGAGCTACGTGCAGGAGCCGGCGGAGCGCGTCGGGCGCCCCACCGAGATGGTTAACGTGATGGCCACGCTGCCCGGAACCGACCCGGAGAACGCCGGGCGCATCTATGTGGTCACCGGGCACTACGATTCCCGCAACAGTGATCCGCTGGATGCCGCGGGCGACGCCCCCGGCGCCAACGACGACGCCTCCGGCACCGCGGTCAGCCTGGAATGCGCGCGCGTGCTCAGCCAGTACCGCTTTCCCGCCACCCTCGTGTTTCTGGCCGTGGCCGGCGAGGAGCAGGGCCTGCTGGGCGCGCGCAATTTCGCCAAGTCCGCCCGCGCCGCTGGCTGGAATGTCGCCGCCGTGCTCAATAACGACATCGTCGGCGGAAACAAGACGCCCGGTGACTCGCTGCAGCGCCCCGGCCTGGTGCGCGTGTTCTCCGAGGGCGTCCCCCAGTCAGCCACCGAGGCGGAGGTCCGCCAGCTTCGCGCTTTGGGCGGCGAAAGCGACTCCTCGTCGCGCCAGCTCGCCCGGTACATCGCGGAAGTCGCGCGCAAGTACCTGCCGGCTGCCTTCCGTCCAGAACTCACCTACCGGCGCGACCGCTACCTGCGCGGCGGCGACCACTCCGCCTTTAACGAACTGGGCTTCGCCGCCGTCCGTTTCACCGAGTACCGCGAGGACTACAGCCATCAGCACCAGAACCCGCGCACCGAAGGCGGCGTGGAGTATGGCGACCTGCCTAAGTTTGTGGACTACGACTACGTGGCCAACGTGGCCCGCCTGAACCTGCTGACCCTGGCCGAACTGGCGCTGGCGCCCGCGCCACCCGCAAACGTCCGGTTGCTGACCAAAGAGCTGCAGAACGATTCCACGATTACCTGGGAGGCGTCGCCCGGCGGCCTGGCCGCGAGCTATGAAGTCCTGTGGCGCCGGACCACCGCCCCCGAGTGGGAAAGTGCCAAGCCCGTTGGCAACGTCACCCGCGTCACCCTTCCGCTCTCCAAGGACAACGTCATCTTCGCGGTGCGGGCCGTGGGGAAGCGCGGACACAAGAGCCTGGCCGTGGTGCCGGCGCCGGAGCGGTGAGGAATTGAATCATTGAATGATTGAATCATTGGCGTGGTCGGCGGTTGCAGATGCGGAAGCATTGATTCAATGATTCAATCCCAGTGGCTAGAAGGCAAACCTTGAGACGCTCGAAGAAGCTGCCGCCGATTCATCCGGGAGAGATCCTTCGCGAGGATTTTCTGAAGCCTCTCGGCCTGAGCAGGAACCGGCTGGCGCTGGATCTTCGTGTTCCCGTAACGCGCATTGCGGAGATTGTCCGCGAGCGTCGCAGCATTACGCCCGACACCGCGCTCCGTTTGGCTCGCTACTTCAACACCAGCGCCCGGTTTTGGCTGAATGCTCAGGCCCTGTACGACCTGGAAGTGGCGCGGGATGAATTGCAGCCAGCGATCCAGCGTGACGTCCGTCCGCTGGCGAGCCCTGCACAGGCGGCGCGCGACTAGCCAGCCGACGTCTCGAATACGGAGCCACAAGCGCCTGGCCGTGGTGCCGGTGCCGGAGAGATAGCCCGCCCCCAGGCACGGTGCACCTGCGGCGAGTTAGTATAGGGATGTATGCATCGTCAAGCTCGCCTGTTCGCCCCGTTGCGCGGGGCCGTCAAGTGGCTGATTGCGATCAACGTAGCAGTCTTCGTCCTTCAGTCCATTCTAATCGCCGTTTCGCCTGCGCTCGGGAAACTCTCCGACCAGGTGTTTGCGCTGTCTCCCGGGGCCGTACTGCACGGATGGCTGTGGCAACTGGTCACCTACGCCTTCATGCACGCCGACACCGGCCACGTCCTCTTCAACATGTTCACCCTCTGGGTTTTTGGAGCGGGAGTGGAAGACGCCCTCCGCCGCAAGCGATTCGTGGCTTTCTACCTGATGTGCGCTGTTTTTGGTGCTGTCATCACGGTGCTGGTTTCGGGCAACGCCGCCTTTGCCAGGAGCTCCCTGGGCGCATCCGGCGCGGTCATGGGCGTGGCGATGGCGTTCGGCTTGCTGTACGGCAACACCGAGATCTACATGATCCCGTTCCCCGTGCCCTTCAAGGCCAAGTACCTGGTCGCGCTCTACATGGGAATGGACATCCTGGGCCTGCTGCGAAGCGAGGGTGGAATCGCATACTTCATTCACCTGGGTGGCGCGCTCTTTGGTTTCTTCTACATCCGGGTGTTGTACCCAGGGCATCTGCGGTCCGCGGGTCCGCTAGCTGGCCTGCGCAATGCCTGGTACCGCTGGAAGCGGCGCCGTGCCGGCAAGAAGTTCGAAGTCTACATGCAACAGCTCGAAAAACAGTCCGAAGAAGAAACTGGTCCCGACTCGCTGCCTCCCGGCAAGAAAAACGGCGAACATCGCGGACCCTGGATCAACTAGCGATCGGTCGCACTGGACCTTCGTGCAACCTTCGTGTCCTTCGTGGTGAGCTTTTTCCCTGGGCGGCTATCTACGCCGGAGCTTCTTGGCCCCCGCGCCCAGCGCCCCGCCCACCACGTGCAGCCGCATGAAGTTGGTGGAGCCGGAAGCCAGCTGCGTTCCGGCCACCACGCCCAGCACGTCGCCGTGCTTCACCGCACCGGAAGCGAGCAGCGCCTTTTCCGCGGCGAGCACCATGTCGTCGGCGGAGGGCGCGTGTTCGGAGTGCAGGGGGCGCACGCCCCACAGCAGGTTCATGCGGTTGCGCACGGCCGGGACCGACGTAAACGCATAGATGGGCGCGCGCGGCCGGTACTTGGAAATCAAGCGCGCGGTGTTGCCGGTTTCGGTGAAAACGGCGATGGCGGTCATGTTGACCTGGTGGGCGGCGTGGGCGACGGACTCGCAGATGGTCTCGGAGATGGAGGCCGTTTGCCCTTCGCGGCGGCGCCGCTGCAGGGAGTCGGTCATGTTGGCCTCGGCCTCGACGATGATGCGTCCCATCATGGCCGCCGCCTCGCGCGGCCATTTGCCGGTGGCGGTTTCGGCGGAGA
>CAZXVY010000203.1:2695-5274 GCA_964644115.1 uncultured Terriglobales bacterium | reverse complement strand
TGCGCGCCGAAGAAGCCATCGAGGTGGACGCGATTATCGGGTTCGCGGTAGGAACGAAATAGCAGTCGTTAGTCGTTTGTCGTTAGTCGGCAGCAACAACCACGACCCCGCCTCCCGGCAGCCGCGAGCCTACTTTCCCGCTGACGGCGGGCGACTTCCGGCTGCCGACTTGCTGCGCGTCTGCCAGGAGGAGCGCAGGATCTGCGCGGCATCCAGCAGCGCCACGCGCGCTGAGAGCTTGCTCTTCCCTGCCTGGCGCGCTGCGAAGACGTATTCCACTTCCGCAACGCGGGTGACAGGTGCGCGCAGCAGGACCTCCAGCAGGATCTTGAAGCCCAGCGGCTTGAGCTCCACGCCCTGAATCAGCTCGCGCCGCAAAGCGAAGCATCCTGAAAGCGGGTCGCGCACGCCCGCCACAGCGCGCGGCAGCGCCAACCGGATGAGCGCTGTGGCGAAGCGCGAGCCCAGGCGGCGCAGCAGGTTCCAGCGCGGAATGTGGCTGCCGGAAATGTAACGGCTGGCCACGGCCAGGTCGGTGTCCTGTTGGGGGCCCTCATCGAGTGCCGCCAGCAAGCGCGGAATCAGGTCGGGTGGGTGCTGACCGTCGGCGTCCATCACCGCCAGGACTTCCCCGCTCGCCGCCTGCCACCCGGCCACCACCGCCGTGCCCAGGCCGCGCTCACCGTGGCGATGGAGGGCGCGGACTCGGCCGCCGGATCCGGCCGCGAGTTGATCGGCGATGCGGCCGGTGCCGTCGGGGCTGTCGTCGTCAACGATGACAATTTCGAACGAGATGCGCGCGCCCTCCAGCTTCTCAGTGAGCGCCCGCACCATGCGCTCCAGGTTTGCGGCCTCGTTGTAGGTGGGCAGGACGAGAGAGAGGCGCGGGGCGTTCACGGCTTGCGCTCGATGCGGAACACTCGCAGGTCGCCTTCCTCGAACACCAGCACGCCGATCTGCGAGAGCTCGGTCTTGAAAACTTGAACATTGTAGGCCCAGACGAAGTCGTAGTCCTGCTGGATGCGTGCCCAGTCGGGAGGCTGCCGGTAAATCGTCGGCAGATATTCGGGAACCGGAGGGGCGTAGGCCTGGTGCACTATGCGCAGCGGGTGGGCGCCAGAATCGTGAAAAAGGTAAGGAGTGAACCAGCGCTTTTCGATCACGCCCCGCGCCCAGGCGTGGGAGTAGTGCAGGTCCACCTGTTTGCGCTCTCCCTTCCATTCCACCAGGGGCAGGACCCGAGCGCCCTCCGTGGTCACGTCGAAGGAGCGCGCGAAGGACTCGAGTTCGGGCTGGCGCGCGCTGAAGTTGTCCATGACGTTGGCGGTGCGCCCGGCAAACAGCAGCAACGCCAACGGCGCCAGCAGCCAGCCGCGGCGTCCGATGCGGGCCGCCGCCAGTCCGGCTATCCACCAGAACGGGACCAGGCGCAGATAGGCGTAGTTCGAGGAAAAAAGCCGGAAGGGCATCAGCCAGTAGAGCAGGTAGAGCACGAGGCATACTTCCAGCCACTGCGGGTTCCAGCGAAATTCCGGGTTCTTCCAGCGCGCGGCCACGATGGCCGCGACCACGACGGCAAGGGTGATGTAGTCGAAGGTCCGCGAGTAAGTCTCGATGGCGATCAGGGATACCAGCGGCTTCGAGCTCTGGCTGCGGAAGACGATGTCCAGTCCGCCCGATGCGGCGCGCGAGTAGATCAGAAGCAGAGCGCCGGGGAGAAACATGGCCCAGGAGGCGTACAGCACGAAGCGCCCGCGGCGCGTGCGCAGCGTGAGCAGCGTAATAATAAGGGCGGCGACGGCGAATCCCATCAGGTGAGTGAAGTAGAGCAGGGTCGCCAGGAAGGCCAGCAACACCCATCTGCCCAGCGTGATGCGCTCCAGCCAGCGCAGCCACAGTCCCAGCATCAGAAAACAGAGCGCGATGCCGAGTTGCAGGTTTACCAGTCCAGTGAGAAAGAAAAAGTTCTGGCAGAGGAGCAGAGACCACAGGGCCACCGGGTCGTGTCCGGGACTGGCCTGGCGCAGGAAAAACCACGCGCAGAGCGGCAAGGCCAGCAGCGAAAAGCTGAGCAGGACGCGGCCCGCGGCGTCCACTGACATTACGCTCTGCAAACCGACCAGCGCCGCATCCATCAGCAGGTACTGGCTGAGTCTCCAGTCGGGAGCGTAAAAGCGGGCCAGGGTTGCATCCCGCGGATGCGCCAGGATGAAGGCGCGGGCCAAATGGTTGGGGTAATCCACCAGCGGGAGGTGGCGCACGCTCCATACCGGCAGGAGGAGAGCTGCGGCAAGGGCCAGCAGGAGAGCAGGTTGAAGAAAGCGTCTCAAGGGATTGACGATTGTAGATTGACGACTGCTGATTGCAAAACCTCAGGCGCTCCGGGCCGGCCGTAGCTGCGATGTTGGACAATCACGGCAGCGAATCACTAAACTTTCTCGACGGAACAAGCATGCGACTGCTTACCTTTGAGGATGGCGCCGGGCGCAGCCGGATTGGCGGGCTGGTAGACGGTGGCCGCGTGGTGGACCTGAACACTGCCTGCGCGCTTTATCTGCGCGACGCGCAGGGTGACCAGG
>CAZXVY010000203.1:0-2685 GCA_964644115.1 uncultured Terriglobales bacterium | reverse complement strand
CGCGCAACGCCGCGACCCTGGTGCCTCCCAACATGCGCGCCTTGTTCGAAGGCGGCGACCGCAGCTTGGACGCTGCGCGGCGCGGGCTGGAGCACGTCCTCAACCTGGCGGGCGAGGTGAAGGGACCGGAGGGCGAGAAGGTTGTCCATGCGGGCCGGGACATCCGCTGGCGCGCGCCCATCCTCCCGCGCAAGTTCTTCCACACCGCGGGCAATTTTCGCGAACACCATGAAGAGGCGCAGAAGGCCGGCTTCTCCCACCCGGTGATGCCCTGGATTGTGTTCTTCCAGAACGTGGACGCCATCATCGGACCAGAAGAGCCGGTGATCTATCCGCGGCACCTGACAGAAGAACTGGATTACGAACTGGAGCTGGCGGTGGTGCTGAAGAAGTCCGGCAAACATTTCACCGCGGAAGAGGCCAGGGACTACATCGGCGGGTACGTGATCTTCAACGACGTCACCGCGCGCGACATCCAGCGGCGCGAGATGAAGTCGGGCGTGTTCAGCTTCTGCAAGGGCATCGATACCTTTTGCCCGCTGGGGCCCTACATCGTGACCGCCGACGAAATCCCCGACCCGCAGAACCTCGCCATGGAACTGCGCGTGAACGGCGAGCCGCGGCAGCGGTCACATTCCAGCAAGATGAGTGTGACCATCCCGCAGATCCTCGCCCACTATTCCGCCATGGGCTACAGCGCCGGCGACGTGGTCTCGACCGGCACGGTCTCGGGTGTGGCCGCGTTCTCCGGCGACCCCAAGGCCTGGTACCTGAAGCCCGGCGACGTGATGGAGTGCGAGATCGAGAAAATCGGCGTGCTGCGCAATAAGGTGATTTCCTGGGAGGAAGCGTATGGCAAGGCGCCCCCGGCGAAGGTTTCTTAGCCAGCCCGCGCCTGACACTTTGATGATTCCAGACCCTCCGGATGGGAATTGGCATGCAACCCAAAACGCGAGTAAGCTAAGGCCTTGAAGAGAAATGACGCTTCAGGTCAAACTCGACCCCGAAACGGCGGCGCAGCTTGCCGCCGAAGCCCGCGCCCAAGGCCTGCCCTTGGAGAAAGCGGCGGAGCGCCTGCTGCAAGAGGCGTTGTCTTCTCGCACTGGGCCACAGGGACGCCTGACGGTCGAGGAGTTCCACGCGATGCTCGACGCGCTGGCCGCGGGGTCAGAAGATCTTCCCAATCTGCCCACCGCAAGCTTCACGCGCGAAAGCTTCTACGAGGATCGCGCCTAGATGGCGGGCACGGCGTACCTGGTTGACAGCAACGTCCTCCTTCGCTGGGTTAAGCCGGATGACCGTGACTATCCATTGGTAGTGTCCGCGATCGACGCCATTCTTCAGGCCGGGGCGATACTCTGCTACACGTCACAGAATGTGGCGGAGTTCTGGAACACCTGCACGCGTCCCGTGGAACGAAACGGATACGGCCTGTCCCCTCAGGAGACCGACCGCCGCTGCAGGTTCTTCGAGGAGAAGTTGCGTCTTCTACCGGATCATTTGACCGTTCACCAGGAATGGCGCCGATTGTTGGTCGCATACAATGTTTCTGGTGTCCAGGTCCACGACGCGCGATTGGTGGCCTCTGTCCGAGTGCACGGCATCCAGCGGATCCTGACGTTCAACGATAGGGACTTCGACCGCTATGCGGACATTCAGGCGGTCCACCCTGGGACGCTCTTGACGAGCCCGAGGGCGTGAACGCGCAGTAGCTTGGCCTGAATTGCGATGGAACACGGTGATGCCAACATCTGGGTCAGTGAGCTGAACGCCAGCTCGCGCGCCGCGTTTGCCGGGCGCGGGCCGGTGCGCTTTTACGACACCACGCTGCGCGATGGAGAGCAGGCCGTCGGCGTGGTGCTCACCCCGGAGCAGAAGCTGGCCATCGCCCGCAAACTCGACGAACTGGGCGTGGGCCGCATCGAAGCCGGCTTTCCCCGCGTCGCCGCCGACGACGCCGAGGCCCTGCGCCGCATCGTCAACGAGGGTCTGAGGGCGGAGATTTGGGGCTTCGCCCGCGCTGTGAAGGCGGACGTGGACGAAGTGGTGCGCTTGGGCGCGCGCTTCAGCATCATCGAAACCCCCACCAGCGACATCAAGCTTGCGGCCTACGGCATCTCGAAAGACGAAGCCGTGCGGCGCGCGGTGGAGGCGGTGCGGCACGCCTGCGCCGCCGGCGTCACCGTGGCCTTCTTCTGCGTGGACGCCACGCGTTCCGAACTCGGCTTCCTGAAGCGCGTCTACCTTTCCGTGCTGGAGGCAGGCGCGAAGGAAGTCGTCGTAGTGGACACCATCGGCGCCTGCGGGCCGGAGGCGGTGGAGTTCCTGGTGGGCGAGGTTTGCGGATGGGTGGGCAAGAGCGTGCCCGTCCATTTCCACGGGCATAACGACTTCGGCATGGCCACGGCGTGCGCCGTTGCTGCAGTGCGCGCCGGCGCCACCTGGATCCAGGGCACCATCAACGGCATGGGCGAGCGCGCGGGCAACGCCGACATCAGCGAGATCGCGCTGGCGCTAAAGTGTCTGTACGACGTCCCGGTGGAACTCGACCTCCGCAAGGTGCGCGAGGTCTCGCGGGTAGTGCGCGAGGCCGCCGGCTACCAGGTGGACGCCTGGAAGCCGCTGGTGGGAGAGAACCTGTTTACCCGCGAGAGTGGCGCCGTGGCCAGCCAGTTCCACATCCCC
>CAZXVY010000202.1:1947-5279 GCA_964644115.1 uncultured Terriglobales bacterium | reverse complement strand
GGGCCTGGTGAACAACTCCGAGCCGGTGGAGCGGCTGTTCACGCAAGGAATGGTGATCAAGGACGGGGCCAAGATGTCCAAGAGCCTGGGCAACGTGGTCTCGCCCGACGACATGATTTCGCGCTACGGCGCCGACAGTGCCCGCCTCTACGTGCTGTTTGCGGCGCCGCCCGACCGCGACCTGGAGTGGAAAAACGAAGGCATCGAGGGCATCTACCGCTTTCTGGGACGGCTGTACCGCACTGTGAACCGGCACGCGGAGCGGGCCAGGACTGGGGAGACGTTGCAAGCAACGTCTCTACAGGGAGAAGCGCGCGACCTGCAACGCAAGCTGCACCAGACCATTCGACGAGTGAGCGAGGACTTTGAGGGACGCTGGCACTTCAACACTTCCATCGCAGCCATCATGGAGCTGGTGAACGCGCTCCACGCAGCCGAAGAGGCCATCGCCCGAGGTGAAGTGCCGCCGGCGCTGCTGCGGGAAACGCTGCGCAGCCTGGTGCTCCTGCTGGCGCCCTTTGCGCCCTTCCTGGCGCACGAGCTCTGGGAAACGCTGGGCGAAACTTCCAGCCTGCTGCGGGAAGGATGGCCGGCGCACGACCCGGAACTGGCACGCGAGGAAGAGATCGAGATGGCCATCCAGGTGAACGGCAAAGTACGCAGCCACATGCGGGTCGCCGCCCACATCACCGAGGACAGCGCTCGCGAGCGCGCGCTGGCGGACGAAAAGGTCCGCGCAGCGATGGACGGCAAGCAGGTGGTCAAAGCGATCGTGGTGCCCGGCAAGCTGGTCAACATTGTCGTGAAGTAAATCAGAGGCGATGGCCCAGAATTCTCCATTGCGCTACGGGGTTCGCAGGGCGGCGCGCGATCCCGCCCTGGTGCTGGCCGAGATTGGCTGGCGCTGGGCCTTTGGCGCGGCGGCGTTTGCCACCGTGGCCTATGCCCTGGGGCGACTGCTGGCCACCACGCACCTGAACGAAGCCGACCTGCTGGCCCTGCGCAGCCGCACTCCGGTGCTGATTGCCGATGCTGTAACCCACATCGTTCGCGATGCGTGGCCGCGACTGGCGACGGCGGCTGCCATCGCGCTGCCGTCGCTGGCCGTGCTCTGGACGTTCGCCGCCGCACTAGGGCGCGCGGCGACCCTGAAGGCGCTGCTGGAACAGGATCGCGCGGCCCTGCGGCCGATGCTGGGGCTGAGCTTTCTACGCGCCGCGCTGGCCCTGGCCGGAGTCCTGTCAGTGCTGGCCGCCGCCCTGATCGCCGGGCTGGCGGCGGTGCGCGGGGAAGAGAACAGCCCCGGGGTCTTCCTGCTGGTGTTCCTGCTGCTGAGCTTCCTGGTAAGCCTGTTGTGGTCGGTGCTGAACTGGTATTTGTCGCTGGCGCCGGTTTTTGCGGTACGCGATGGGCGCAACAGCGTGAGCGCGATCGCCGAGGCGGCGCGCGCCGTCCGCCGAAACCGAGGCGCGTTTTCGTCGGTGAGCATGGTGTTCGGCTTTGTGCGCCTGTTCGCCATGACTACGGCCGCGATCCTCGGCCTGATGCCGCTGGCCCTGGTGGGAACCGTGGCCAACGAGGTCGTGCTGGTGTTGATCGGCCTGGTGACGCTGGGATACTTTGCTTTCGCCGACTTCCTGTACATCGCGCGGCTCGCGGCCTACGTGCGGATCGTAGAGGGCAGCGAGCAGACATCCGCCGGCAGCATTCAGCAGACAGCAGCCGGCCCGGAAGCGTTGCCTGTCATTCCCAGCGAGCACGAAGGCGCCGCCGGCGACTAGTAATTGCCAAGGGTGACGCTTTCTGAGAGACTGGTCCATGGAACCCAACTCCATCGTCATTCTCGACTTTGGATCGCAGTACACGCAGCTGATCGCCCGCCGCATTCGTGAGCAGAACGTTTTCTCCGTAGTCCTTCCTTGCACGGCATCGCTGGACGAAGTGCAGCGCTACGAGCCTGCGGGCATCATTCTGTCCGGCGGACCGTTCTCGGTGTATGACGCCGACGCCCCGCCCGCGGACGACCGGGTTTTGGAAATGGGCTGGCCGGTGCTGGGAATCTGTTACGGCCTGCAGTTCCTGGCGCACAAGCTGGGCGGGAAAGTGAAGCCGGCGCCCAGGCGGGAGTACGGGCGGGCCGAGGTGGAGATCAGCAACGGCTCCGGGCTGTTCGAGGGCGTCCCGCGCAAGCTGACGGTGTGGATGTCGCACGGAGACGAGGCGCTGGAGCTGCCCAGCGGCTTCCGCCAGGTGGCAAAGACCGCCAACGCCCTGGCCGCCATGGAGGACCCGCAGCGGCGGATGTGGGCGGTGCAGTTCCATCCGGAAGTGCACCACACACAGCAAGGCACCAACATCCTGCGCAACTTCGTGTTCGGCATTTGCGGGGCCAAGGCGGACTGGACTCCGCGACACTTCATCGAAGCGACCGTAGCCCAGGTGCGAGCGACGGCGGGCGAACGCGGCCGGGCGATCTGCGCGTTATCGGGCGGAGTGGATTCCGCGGTGGCGGCGACGCTGGTGCAGCGCGCCCTGGGCGACCGGCTGAGCTGCGTTTTCGTCAACAACGGCGTGCTGCGCAAAAACGAGTTTGCCAAAGTCCGGCAAAACCTCGAAGACAAGCTGGGCCTGAACCTGGACGCGGTGGACGCGTCGCAGCGCTTCCTCGCAAAACTGGCGGGCGTGACCGATCCCGAGCAGAAGCGGCGCATCATCGGCAACGAGTTCATCGCGGTCTTCGAAGAGGAAGCGGCACGCATCGAGCGGGAGGTGGGGCAGGTGGAGTGGCTGGTGCAGGGGACGCTCTATCCCGACGTGATCGAGTCGCGGTCGGTGCGCGGACCGTCGCAAACCATCAAGACCCACCACAACGTGGGCGGGCTACCCGAGAAGATGAAGCTGAAGCTCATCGAACCGCTGAAGGACCTGTTCAAGGACGAAGTCCGGCGCATCGGGCGCGACCTGGGCATGCCGGAAGATATCCTGCAACGCCAGCCCTTCCCGGGACCGGGCCTGGCCGTACGCATTCTGGGCGAGGTGACGCCGGAGCGCATTGCCATCCTGCAGGAGGCCGACGACATCGTGGTCACGGAGATCAAGAAGGCCGGGCTGTACAACCAGGTCTGGCAGTCGTTTGCGGTGCTGCTGCCGGTGAAGTCGGTGGGCGTGATGGGGGACCAGCGCACCTACGCCAACACTTGCGCCATCCGCTGCGTGCACTCCGAGGACGGCATGACCGCCGACTGGGTCGAGCTGCCCTACGACGTGCTGAAGACCATTTCCAGCCGCCTGGTGAACGAGGTGAAGGGAATCAACCGGGTGGTGTACGACGT
>CAZXVY010000202.1:0-1847 GCA_964644115.1 uncultured Terriglobales bacterium | reverse complement strand
GTAATTTGGTAATTTGAAGGCTCCGACTCACCCCGCCATCTTCCGGTAGTCGTCGAACCGCCCCAGGAAGCGATCCAGGTCGGCGCGCGACAAGTAGTAGGGCGTGGACATACGCAGCCGTGAAGGCGCGCCGCCGCGGATGCGGACCTTGTGGTTCTTCCAGAGCCACTTCTCCATATCCATGGTTACGATAGGCGCCAGGTTGTAACTGGAGATGGCGCAGCGCAGGGCGGGGTGGGGCGAAGTCCAGGACTGGACGCCGCGCTTCACCAGCTCGCCGTGGACGTAGTCGGTCATCTGGCGGTGGCGGCGCTCAATCCGCTCCATGCCGATGTCGGTGGCCAGCTTCAAGGCGGCGCGCAGCCCCAAGAGCGCAGGGACATTGGACGAACCGATGCGCTGGAAACGCTCGGCGCGCAGCTTGGGGTCATTCCAACCTTCGGTGACGATGGTGTTCCACAAGCGGTCAATCACTTCGTCGCGCACGTAAAGGAAACCCGACCCTTTGGGCGCCATGAGCCATTTGTGTGGCGTGGAGGAATACAGGTCGCAGCCCAGGTCGTGCAGGTCCAGGCGCATCATGCCGACTACGTGCGCGCCGTCAATGGCCGACAGGATGCCCTTGGAGCGGGCCAGGGCGCAGATTTCCTTCACCGGAAGCACCACTCCGGTGACGGTCGTAATGTGGCTGACGAAGATCACCCGGGTGCGCGGGGTGATGGCATCGTGGATGCGGTTGAGGATTTCGGCTCCGTCCTGCGGCGGCAAGGGCAGGGAAAACTTCTTCACCACGATTCCGTAGCGCTGGGCGCGAAGCTGCCAGGGCTGTTCGCCCCCGGGGTGCTCCTGGTCGCTGATGAGAACTTCGTCGCCGGCCGCTAGATCCAGGCCGTTGGCCATGTAGCTGTTGGCTTCGGTGGCGTTGCGCAGAAGCGCGATTTCGTCGCGCGAGGCTCCGACGAAGGCGGCCAGCGGGTCGCGGAACTGGTTCCACGCCGCGTAACCCCAGATAGGGTAGTCCTCGGGGTCTTCCTGTGACATTTTTTCGGTCTCCTGGTAGCCGTCGAAAATGGCCTGCAGGACCGGCAACGGCGAAGAGCCGACGGTGCCGTTGTTCAGGTACACCGTGTCCAGAGGTATGAGGAACTGCCGGCGCAGGGCGGCCCAGAAGGCATCCTCATCACGGGAGAAGAGTTCCGCGGAAGGTAAGGGCGGGGGAGGAGAGCAAAGTTCGGCACGAACCTGGGCAGTGAGGCCGAGTGCGGCAAAGAAGCCGGCGCTGCGGTGAAGAAAGGTGCGGCGGTTGGGCATGGGAAGCCTCCGGGCTGAAAGCCCGGCCTATGGTAAGGGCTGGAACCTGCGAGCCTCAAGGGCATTCGCAGCCCTTTGGGGGCTGCCGAGCCGGTCAGAGAAGAAGGCCGGTCAAAAAAATCCATCAGGGCGGGGAAACGTTTTCTACTCTAAGGTGAATCTAACAAAGCGGGGACGAATCCCTTAGGTGGGAGTTCTGCCCGGCGGTATAATCCGAGCGAGCAGCAGGCCCGCCAGAACAGCGGGCGGCAGAGGAGCCGGTCCATGAAACTTCGTGGTATGACGGCAGTGGCGGTTGGCCTGATGTGCGCGCTGGTGACGCCCAGCGCGTTCGCCGGGTGCCCGACGGACGTGGAAGCGATCGGCAATCGGGGCGTGGGGAAGGGAGGCGGTCTGGGCAACTGGTATTCCCTGGAAAAAGAGATCCGTATGGGCAAGGGTTACGCGTCGCAGATTGACCAGACCGCGCGCATGGTACAGGACCCGGTGGTCAACGAGTACGTGAACCGCATCGGACAGAACCTGGTGCGCAACTC
>CAZXVY010000201.1:0-5288 GCA_964644115.1 uncultured Terriglobales bacterium | reverse complement strand
TGCTTGCGGTCGAGGCGGGTGGTGGCCGGGTTCATGATGACGATGCGCTCGATCACGTTGCGCAGTTCGCGCACGTTGCCCGGCCAGGCGTAGCGCATCAGGGTGTCAATGGCGTCGTCGGTGAGCTCGCGGGAGCGGCGGCTGTAGGCGGAGGCGAACTCCTTCAGGAAGTGGCGGGCCAGCAACGGAATGTCCTCGCTGCGTTCGCGGAGCGGGGGGACAGAGAAGGGAATCACGTTGAGGCGGTAGAAAAGGTCTTCCCGGAAGTTGCCCTTGGCGATCTCTTCTTCGAGGTCCTTGTTGGTGGAGGCGATGACGCGCGCGTCCACGGTGACTTCTTCCTCGCTACCCACCGGGGTGAAGCGCTGCTCCTCGAGCGTGCGCAGCACCTTGGCCTGGGTCTTCAGGCTCATGTCGCCGACTTCGTCGAGAAAGAGCGTGCCGCCGTCGGCGCGGAGGAACTTGCCCTCTTTGTCCTCGCCGGCGCCGGGCAGCGAGCCCTTGCGGTGGCCGAAGAGCTCGCTTTCGATGCGGTCTTCCGGGATGGCGGCGCAGTTCACCTCGACGAACAAGGCGTCGCGCCGCGGGCTCTGGGCGTGGATGGCCAGCGCCACCAGCTCCTTGCCCGTCCCCGATTCGCCGTAGACGAGCACGCGGCCGTGGGTGGGCGCCATGAGGCCGATTTGCTGGCGCAACGCCTTCATGGGGATGCTGTCGCCCACGATCACGCTGCGCGCCGACACCTGCTTCTTCAGCTCGCGGTTTTCGCCGCGCAGCCGGCGCGCCTCCACGGCGTTCTTCACCAGGATGAGGGTGCGTTCCAGCGAGAGCGGCTTTTCCAGGAAGTCGAAGGCGCCCAGCTTGGTGGCGCGCACTGCGGTCTCAATGGTGCCGTGGCCGGAGATCATGATGACCTCAGGCGCGTCTTCGGAGGCGCGGATTTTCTCCAGCGTGTCCAGGCCGTCCATGCCGGGCAGCCACACGTCGAGCAGGACGACGTCGAAGGGCTTGCGGGCGAGCAGGTCGAGGCAGGACTCGCCGCTCTCCACGGCCGCGGCCTTGTAGCCTTCGTCCTCCAGCACGCCCTTCAGGGACTGCCGGATGCCGGATTCGTCGTCCACGATGAGGATGGAGTGCATGAAAAGAAGCTCTTAGCTGTTAGCCTTTAGCTCTTAGCCCTAAGACCCCGTCGGAGTGAGAGCCTACCAGCGAAAAAGCGAAAAGCCAAAATCAGGAGCCAAAGGCCAAAGGCTAAGAGCCAAGAGCTAACTCGCCACGGGCAATTCCACGATGAAGCGCGCGCCCAGCGGCGAATTTTCCTCCACGCGAATGGAGCCGTGGTGCTCCTCCACGATGCGGCTCACAATGGCCAGTCCCAGGCCGGTGCCGCGCTTCTTGGTGGAGAAATAAGGCAGGAAGAGCCGCTCCTTGAGTTCGGGCGTAACCCCGTGCCCGGTGTCGGCGACGGAGACTTCGACCGCGTCCTTGCCGCCCACCATCCCCGTCGAGATGTGCACTTCGCGAACCAGCGAGTCCTGCATGGCTTCGGCGGCGTTGTCCACCAGGTTGGCGAGCACGCGCTTGATGGCTTCCGGGTCAGCCATCACCGCGGGAAGGTCGGGCGCGAGGAAGGTGGCCACGCGGATATCGGCCAGCTTCCCGTCGAACATGGCCAGGGCGCTCTCCACGATGGCGTTGATGCTGGCGGGCTGCGGCTGCGAGCTGGGAAACTGCGCCAGGCTGGAGAACTGGTCCACCAGCGAACGCACGGCTTCCACCGCGCCCTTGATGGTTTCGGCGCAGGAGTCAATCACCGCCAGGGAGTCGGCGTTGGCGGGGCGCCCACCTTCCAGGTGGCGGCGGATGCGCTCCGCGGAGAGGGCGATGGGGGTGAGCGGGTTCTTGATTTCGTGGGCCACGCGGCGCGCCACTTCCCGCCACGCGGCCTGCTTCTGTGCCTTCAGCAGGTCGGAAAGGTCTTCAAACACCAGCACGTAGCCCAGCCGCTCGCGGGATTCCCGGGCCCCCGAGGGCGAGAGCGCGGCGGCGGTGACGGACACGTTGAGCCGGGCGCGGGGCAGCGCAATCTCCATCTGCGTGGAGGCCGAGCCCATGCGGCCGGCGCGGCGCAGCAGGTGGCGGAGGTCGGCGGCGACGTCGTCGCCGAACAGGTCGCGCAGCGCAACGCCGGAGTGCGGCGCTGGTCCCGCCCCGTTGTGCGCGGCGAAGATGCGCGCGAACGCCTGGTTGGCGCGGGCCACACGGCCCTCGGCATCGAGCGAGAGAACGCCCGAGGGAATGCTCTCCAGGATGGTTTCCATCTGGCGGCGGCGATCTTCGAGAGCGACGTTGGCGCCGGAAAGCTCCTGCGACGAGGCTTCAATCTGGCGGCGGCCCGATTCCAGCTCCCCGGCCATGCGGTTGAAAGACTCGACCAGCGCGCCCAGTTCATCGGCGGCGGCCACTTCCACGCGGTGCTCCAGGCGGCCTTGGGAAATCTCCTGGGTGGCCGTGGCCAGGGCCTCCACCGGGCGGGTCACCAGTTTGGACAGGAAGAGCGCGAACCAGGTGGTGACGAAGAGCACCAGCACGGTGAGCAGCCACAGCATCCCCATATAGGTGCGGCGCACGACCTTGCGCTCATTGGCCAGTTCCTGATATTTCAGCCGGCTGCCTTCCATGGTCCGGAGCGTAGCGGAAAAGTTTTGCGGCAGCGGCATGGCCACCAGGATGCGCCCGCCCGCGCCTACGCGGGCGCTGCCCAGCATGTAATCCTTGCCCTGGAAGGCGAAGGGCTGCGGGGGCGCGGCGGCATCGTTTGCGGTGGCGGGAAGCTGCTGGCGGAGGACGCTCCAGGTGTCGGGGGCGCGGAAGCTGGCCACCGCGTGGTCCTCCAGCACCGCCAGGGCAAAGCCGTCCTGCAGGGTGCGCTCGTGGCGGCGAAACTCGTTCATCACGCCCGAGAAGTTCCCGATCTCGAAGGCGCGCTGGGTGTCGGATGCGGCGGCAATGGCGGCGGCCTCGGCGCGCGCATTGGCCGCGGCGTAGCTGGAGAGCAGGGCCGCGATCTCGCCTGAGTTGGCGCGCATCTCCTCCACCGGGCCGGAGAACCACTTGTCGATGGAGCGGTTCATCAGTCCGTAGGCGAACAGGAACAGGAAGACCACGGGGGTCAGCGAAAGCATGAGCGCGCCCACCACCATGCGGGTGCGGAACTTCGATCCGGGAACGCCGACCCGCCGTTCCGCGTAGAGCTTGAGCAGGTTGCGCAGTAGGACGAAGGTCAGCGCCACCAGCAGCAGGAAGATGAGCGCCGAAACCGCGGTGAAGATCAGCGTCTGCTCGGAAGTGGAAGGGCGCAGGAAAGTGAGGTTGAATGCGGTCTGCGAAAACACCACGGCAGCCAGCAGAAAGCTGCCCAAGGCGAGCACGACCAGGAACAGCTTGCGGCGCCGGCTGCCGGGCGCGCGGTTTGGAGAGTCGGAGGACACAGTTTCGCCCATCGAGCTGCTTCATTATATGCGCGGGCGCAGCAGCGTTTGCTGAACAGGCGGGGCGAGCGGGTCACCGGGTGAGATACGGCTCCAGCGGACACCCCTGACATTGCGGTGCTGCCTTCAGGCAGTGCTGCTTGGCGGCGCGCACCAGCAGCGCGTGATACTCGCTGTACACCTGGGCCGCGGGAGAGGCGCCGGCGACGACGAATTTCGGGCTACGGAGCTGGGAGTTTCGGGTTTCTGGTTTCGGGTTTCGGGTGACCGGCTCAGGCGCCGGCTCACCTCTGAGCGAATTCTGGAACCGTTCTCGGGTTTCCTCGTAGGAGGTCTTCGCTCCGACAATGCCGTGCCGCTCCAGGATGCGTCGCGTGTAGGCGTCTACCACAAACGAAGCGTGCCCTCCCCCGTAGAGCAGGATGGAGTCGGCGGTTTCCGGGCCCACGCCGTTCAGAGCCAGCAGCTGGGCGCGCAACTCCGCGGTAGGACGCGCGAACATCAGTGCCAGCGAGCCGCGGTGGCGGGTGTCCAGGTGTCGCACAAAGTTCTTCAGCCGCGCAGCCTTCTGCCGGAAGTAGCCCGCGGGACGGATGAGCCGCTCCAGCCGGCGCCGCGGCGTGCGGCGAATGCCCTCGACGGAGAGCGCGCGGGCGCGGCGCAGGTTGGCCAGCGCGCGCTCCACGTTGGTCCAGGCGGTGTTCTGGGTGAGGTAGGCGCCCACGATGACTTCGAAGCGGGTGCGCGCGGGCCACCAATCCTGCCGCCCCCAGGCGGAGAGCAGGGCGCGGTAGTAGGCGCGGAGGGCGTCGGCAGGAGGCACAGAGGCACCGAGAAATGCAAAATTGACGATGAAAAACACAAAGTGAACCTTGAGATTGTGTGCTTCCCCCAACTGCTGGCACTCGACCTACTTCCCTTGATCTTCCTCGGTGCCTCTGTGTCTCTGTGGCCAACCCACTGGCCAGAAGAGCTAGCCCTGCGGTGCGACTGGCAAACTCCGGGCGACCCACTTCCCGATTGACATTTTTTGTCACTGCGAATACGATTCGCGCAAGTTACTCCTCAAGACAACGCCGCTCTGCTAGAGTTTCAGGGCTGGCGCGGGGTACGAGTGCGGGCGGTAGAGTTGCGAGAGGACATCCGGGTATGTCACAGCGGCTGGGCGACCTTCTAGTCAAAGAGAAAGTCATCACTCCAGAGCAACTGGACCAGGCCCTGAAGACGCAGAAGGAGGGCGGGGCCAGCGTCCGCCTGGGTTCGGTGCTGGTCAAGCTGGGCTTCCTATCGGACGATGACGTAACCAACTTCCTTTCGCGGCAATACGGTGTTCCCGCCATCAACCTCACTTACTTTGACATTGACCCGTCGGTGGTCAAGCTGATTCCGCAGGAAACCGCCAAGCGCTATCAGATTCTGCCGCTCAGCCGGGTGGGCGCGTCGCTCACCATCGCCATGGTGGACCCCACCAACGTGTTCGCCATGGACGACATCAAGTTCATGACCGGCTTCAACATCGAGCCGGTGGTGGCGTCGGAAGCGGCCATCATGGAGGCCATCGACAAGGCCTACGGTACCAGCACCGAAGATGACATGGAGAAGGTGATGCAGTCGGTGTCGGAGATGGGCGAGGCGGACGTGGAACTGCAGACGGAAGAAGAGCAGATGGGGCTGGGCGAACTGGAGAAGGCGGCCGACGAAGCCCCCATCGTCAAGCTGGTCAACCTGATCCTCACCGACGCGGTCCAGCGCGGGGCCAGCGACATCCACATCGAGCCCTACGAGAAAGAGTACCGG
>CAZXVY010000200.1:0-5296 GCA_964644115.1 uncultured Terriglobales bacterium | reverse complement strand
ACTGCTTTTCAATTTGCGCCAGCGCCAAGTCAATGGCGCGCGCTTTTTCTGTCTGTTGGTCTGCCATGTCGTCTCCTTAGGATCTCTTGAGTCGAATCGAAGCTCGAATTATAAGGACCAAACCTGTCAAACCCTGCGAAACCACAAATTTGTTCCAAATCCGGAACAAGCTCCCGCGGACCGATTAGGCGCATTATACATAGGCCTGATTAATGATAGCGAATAAAAAGCGAACTGCCGAACATGCACCACGAAGGTCACGAAGCCAGGCGGCAAAGAGAGCCTAATCGTAGATGCAGTAGAACGCCGGGGGAGGGGGCGGCAGGCCAGCCTGCAACTTCCAGGCCTGACGCCAGGCCCGATGAGCCTGCTCCGAGCGGGAATCCGCGGCTAGCCCGGTCCGGTAGTGGTGAACCGCCCGGGCGTGCGCCGAGCGGGCCCTCGGCGCATACGCTTGAGCATCGGCATAGTCGTCGTCGACTGCGCCCTGAGCCAGCGCGGTAATGTCGCTATACGCTTGGGCAATCAAGAAGTGGGCTTCGGCCTGAACGTCCTTCTCAGTGGCCTGAGCTACAAAGGTTCTCCCCCGGCGAATGACTTCTTCGAACTGGTCGACTCCTGCCGCGCAACAGCATGTGGTGTCAAAGCCGCGCTTCATCAGCTCCAGGAAGGCCAGTTGGCCCGACCGGCCCGGCTCATTGAGCGACAGCGCTTTCCCCAGCCAACTGCGCTCGTATAGCCAGACGTCGCCCAGCCCACCATACCCGAACTGGGTTCCCAGGGCCTCGAGGTCAATCTGCAGTTTCGACTTCGGATAACGGCGCGTCTTGACCCGCTGATTCTCCGCTTCCGCTGTGGTTGGGCCATTCAGATAGTACCCGTCGATGCCGTTCACCATTTCGTCAATCAACAGGTACAACGCGACCCGGCGGGCTGGCTTCCTGTCCTTTGCCAGAGCCCGGAGGCTGCGGATGCTCGCCAGTAGCGCCGATTGGGGAAAGACGTCTTCGGCGGACCAAAGGCGGGACAGTTGCTCCCGTAATGCAAGCAGTGAGCTAATCTCGGCTTCGTCCAGCGCCGCCAGTTCGCCCAATTGGCGTATCCGCCGCACCTCCTCGGGCGCGAGGTCGCTACCCCCGCGGGGAAAACTTTCCCGGAGGAAGGTCTCGTCCGGAGGAGAGAGATGTGCCGCGGCAGCGTATCCCATCCCCGCCTCCGAATTACCGAACAGGACGATCACATTTCCTTGGCGCCGACATGCGGGCTCACGCCAGAGCTCCTTCGGCGACGGGCACCCTTGCTTGCCCAGTGGCTTTCCATATCGTCGGGTAAGAGCTAGCTCCATACGCATGGTGAACTCTTCGGGCAGGATCACACCACCAGGGATCTCCACCCAAATCATTCCGAGGACACATCCGCGGCGCGCCGCAGCAGGGTCAGGCTTCCCCTGTGGCAGGCCCCAGTCGGGCGGGGCGGCAGGCGGATAAAAGAACGCTCGCCGGGCAACTCGAAACGGCGACAACCAGAAATGGCGGACTGCCTGGAAACACCAATCGCCCCACTCTCGCTCCGACTGAGAATAACTAGAGGAAGGAAGAGTCTCGAGCTTTTCCTTCGGATGGGTTCTCACCCACTCGGCGGCCGTGTGGGAGGGTTGCAGTTCCCCGAGTGAGGCGATCACAACATCTACCAGCTCGGGAATTCTGGCATTTACCTCGTCCGGATCGGGGGCCTGGCTCTCCGCACCAAATGCGCAGAGAGTCGCCGCCAGCAGGAAAACAGGCATCGTGTTCAGCCTGTGCATAAGACACCTAGTGACGCTCACCGCTTCAGCAGATCCACCGGCTCCCTTACATCCGTCACCCGGAAATGTTTGGCCAGCGATGGATACTTGCGGGCCACGGCCTGGTACATCTGCCAGGCGATGTTGCGATACGAAAAGTGGCCGGCGGGCGTTGTGCGCAGCTCGGAGATGTAGACCGCCTCGGCGAAGTCCATCTTGAACATTGTGCGCTTGCGGAAGGCGAGCGGGATCAGATACTGCGCGCTCTCGGCGGCTTCTGGAAAGCTGCGCGCGGCCAGCTTAGCGACGGCGTCGGCGACTCGGCGCATGGAGCCCTCGTAGCGCTGGCGCAAACCGGCGCCGCCGATTTCCTCGGGCACGTCGTAACCGTGGCGGGTGGTGAAGGCCTGCTCGATCTGAACGCAGCGCCGGTGGCGGTGCATATCGCGGTAGCCGCCGATGTCCATCAGGATGTCGAAGCGGAAGCGCTGGCCGGAGCAGAACTCGCGCAGCAGCTCGTCGTGCTTGCCGCGATGGCGCGTGCCCAGGTCAATGATCTCCTCGCGGCGCGCGGCGTCGAGCGCTTCGACCTTCTTGCGGATTTGTTTGTACGGATAGTGGCAGTGTGCGTAGAGCAGCGTGGCCGCCAACTCGACCTCCAGGGGATCGTCGTCCAGCAGCTCGACGGGATTGGCCATGGAAACCTCGGCGTCCTGCATGAGCTCGGCGGCGGCCTGACGCAGTTCGCCGCGGGTTGAGATCGTGTAGGGATTGGCCTCGGCGTACTTCACCAGCGTGGGAGCGGCACGCACCTCCTTGAGCAGCTCCTGCGCGGCGCGCTCGGCGAGTTGGGGATCGCGCGCGCGGATCTCCTCCACAAGCTGCCGCGCGGCATCGTGAGTCACGTTGTACACCGGCTCGCGCGCGGCAGCCTTGAGGCGTTCGCCCATGCGCCGGACTTCGCTGTGCGTATGCGAAAGCAGGCGCGCGATCTGGGTCTCGAGCGTGCGCGCGTTGACGATCTGCCCCAGCGAGGTGTTGGTGGCCAGCGGCAGGAAGTAGCGCGAGAGGTCGAAGGCGCGGGCGCGCAGGGTGCGTTCGTAGGCTTCCGGCTTCATCTCCGCGGGACGGGGCGTGCGCTCTTCGAGGTAGCGCCACATGCCTTCAGAAAAGGTCTCGTACTCGCGGAACAGGAACTCGATGGTCTCGCGGTAGAGGCGCGCCGCTTCTTCGTCGCCGGCGAAGTCGGGCGTGAACCACCCGCTCTTCTTGAAGTCCTGGTAGCGGGTGGAGCGCTCCTGGCCGTCCCAGCGTTGCTCGTCGACCACGGCAATGGCGGCCAGGATGGAAAGCCGCTCGATGGCCAGGGCCACGTGCGCCAGGTCAGCGATGGAGCGGTGGCCGTACTGGAAGTAAAAAGTGTTGAGGAACTTTTCCGCCTTCTGTTCTGTGATCTCCTTCAGCGAATCGCGCATGGAGAGCGCCGAGCGCGAGTACTTGGCCATGGCGTAGGCCTGCACTTCGGGCTCGACGCCGTGCACGGCAAAGACGTCGGTGGCGGCCGGCGAGGAAGCGGGCGCGTCAGCGGCGGGATGGGCGGGCTCGGGGGACTTCGGAGCGGGCTGGGCGTCCACTTTCTCTTCGGGCATGGGCAGCCCGATGGTAATGCCCCCGCCTGTGGACAGGCAATCACCCTCGCCGCCCCTGTAGAGACGTTGCAAGCAACGTCTCGGCTTGCAACGTCTCGGAAGCGAAGACGCAGCAAGCTGCGTCTCTACCGGGCTGGCGGAGTTTTTCAGTAGAGGCGGAAGTTGACTTCGATGCTGATCAGCACGGCTACCGGCTGGCCGTCTTTGCGGGCGGGCTCGAACTTCCAGGTGCGCACCGTTTCCACGGCCTTTTCATCCAGCCCCAGGCCCAGGGAGCGCCGCACGCGGATGTCGTGGGTACGGCCGTCGGGTCCTACTACCACCGACAGCACCACCGTACCCTGGAACTTGGCTTTGCGCGCTTCCTCGGAGTATTCGGGCTCGGGTCTAAAGATGGCTCGCGGCGCGCTGACGCCGCCGCCCACACGATACGGGCCTCCGCCGATGCCACCGCCCCAGCCCGGCCCAACGCCGGGTCCGCGGCCCGAACCCACTCCGCCGCCGGAGCCGCTGCCGATGCCGCTGCCGTATCCGGTCCCGCTTGAGGGCGGCCCCAGCACTCCCTGCAGGGGATCCCCCAGTTGACCCTGGTTGCGCGGAAGGTTGATCTCCGGCGGAACCACCACCGTGGGCTCGATGGCCAGCTTGGGATCTTGGTTGCGGATTACCGCCATGGGCGGCGTGAACTGCTCGTTGGCGAACTTGGGCAGGGAGCCCTTGGACGCGGCCAGCTTGTCGCGGTCGCCGCCGCCGCCGCCGCCTCCGGCTTGCGTGGCTGAAGGCGGCAGAACGTAGGGACTGATGTCGGTGATGAGGCTGGCCACCTGCCGGCGGATCACGTCCTGCTTCTTCGCGAAGAACATGCCGGAAATCAGCAGCAGCGCCATGGCCAGCACGTGCAGCAGGAAGGAGAGAATGAAGTTGTTGGCGTGGACAGGGTACTGCTCGTAGCCCCCAAACAGGGAGGGCAGGATGTCAGACTGCCGCGGGCCTGGCCCGGGCACAATCGGACCCCGGCCCGGCGGGATCTGACTCTGGTTGACCGCAGAGGTAGACATTAACCCCCTAAGTATAGACGCTCGCCGCGCTGATTTGTTCCTAAAAGCAACTCCCCAGCTTACGGAGGTAACCGCGAGTGCTGGCAAGTGAGATTACCGGAACGAGGAAGGCGTTGCCTTGCAAGAAACATCTTCAGCGATGTCCTGCGGGAAGACGGGCTGCTGGAGGGCTTCGAGGGTGACGTTTTTCAGGTTGGCGGAGGCGAGTTGCAGGCCCCAGAAGAGGAGGCGAGCACTGCGAGGATCGAGGGTGCCTTCGCGCAGGGCGCGGACGGCCTGCAGGATGGTGACCTGGACGCTGTCGCCGTCGTCGAGGCGGCGGAGCATGTGTCCACCGCGGGGATAGCGGATGCGGCTGTGAAAGTAGCAGAGCGCTTTGCCTTTGAGAGCCGGGGACTGGCAGCGGAGGCCGTCGGACTTGATGTGAGTGCAGCGCGGGGCCTGGTGGGCCTTCGCCATTGTGGATTTCTTCGGCATACCCCCCCTACCACCCCTTTTGCTCCTAAGATTGCTGGAATCAAGGACTTGAAAACTGGCTCAAGCCTAAATCAGGCGATCTAAAGAAGTTAGAGGTAAAAACAGTCAAACATTTAACTTATCACCATGCAACTACTTACTAGAAAACAATAGCACGGTACGCAATGATTTGTCAAGCTGGAAAGTGGCGAAAAGATTTCCCCACCCTTGGACGTGGTCATGAAAGGAAAGGGTGGGCCAGCCCCCAGGCAGATGTGGGCAGCAGGCGCTCAGGGATCGTGTCTCTTGACAACGCCTTCGCTCTTATCGAGGGGCACCCGGCGAACGTG
>CAZXVY010000199.1:0-5297 GCA_964644115.1 uncultured Terriglobales bacterium | reverse complement strand
TGGGCGGAGGGCTGGAACGTGGTGCGCATGAACATGCGCACCTGCGGCGGCAGCGACCATCTGGCTTCCACGCTCTACCACTCCGGCATGTCGGGCGACGCCGGCGCGGTGGCCCGCAGCCTGATCTCTGACTACCGGCTTCCGCGCATCGCGCTGGCGGGATTCTCCATGGGCGGCAACCTGGTGCTCAAGCTGGCCGGAGAGTGGAGCAGGGAAGCGCCGCGGGAAGTGCTGGCCGTGGCCGCGGTTTCTCCGGCGGCTGATCTGGGGGCCACTGCCGACGCCATTCATCTTCCTCAGAACCGGCTCTACGAATGGAATTTTCTTCGCGGACTCACCCAGAGGCTGCATCGCAAGGCGCGCTTGTTTCCAGACCGCTTTCAAGCCGGCGGCCTGGGCCGGGTGCGCAGCATGCGGGATTTCGACCAGCGGGTCACCGCCCGTTACGGCGGCTTCACCGGGGCCGACGACTACTATGCCCGCAGCAGCGCCGCGCGCGTGGTGGAGCGCATCGCGCTGCCCACGCTGGTGATCCACTCCGCGGACGATCCCTTCGTCCACCTGCTGCCGGAAACCCGTGCCCGCATGCTGGCCAATCCCCATATCACTTATGTCGAGACCGAGCGCGGCGGCCACTGCGCCTTCCTGGCCGCGCCCGACGGTTACGACGGCCGCTGGGCCGAGCGCCAGATTGTGGAGTTCCTCAAGGTCCGGGCATCGGGCGACCGGGCGCTTCCGTAGAGACCCGCCGCGGCGGGCTTGCTACGTCTCGCGGGGCTTGGTGCGTCATGGCAGGAGACAGTTGCAAGCCCGCCGCGGCGGGTCTCTACGGCTAGAATTTCCCCGCAAAAAGTGTTCTCATAAGCCTGTGCAGGTTGAGCCGTTTTGCGGGCGCCTGAGCCCGCAGGCGAAATCCCGAGCGTAGCGAGGGACCTTGCAGGCCGATTCCGCGGTCGAGCTGGACGCCCAATCCGACAGCCTGGAGGTGCCCTGGGCGTCGCCCGACGGCCGGGTGCGCTACTACGATTTGCGGCGGCAGCCGGAGCTGCTGCTCAACGTGGAGGAAGCGCGTAACCATCACGTGCTGGGCGAGTTTTTGGCGGCCGTCAATTCGCAGGCTTCCATCCTGGAAACCGCCAAGTGCGATGCCTGGGCATCGGAGGAGATCAGCGAGGAGGAACGCATCTACGGCGCGCCCTGGAAATTCGGCTCCTACGTGGACCTGATCTTCAGCGACGAGGAGCCGAGACTTTCCGTGGAGCGGCACCAGGAGCTGGCAGAAAGCGCTTCGCGGATGCTGCGGCGCGCTCCGGAAATTCCCGCCGCCGCCGAGTTCGTGGTGCGGCGCTGCTTCTACCACGCATCGCCTGCCCCCGCACCGCGGGAGGGCTTCTACCTCACCTTTTATCTCTACGGCTACGGCGACGACCGGCAAGACGCCGAGCGGCGCTGGGGCATCGCGCTGAAGATGGTGGAGAACCTGTTGTTGCAGCTCTCCGCCACCTACCGGCAGACAGCACGCCAGGCCTGAGCCTCCCGGCTCGCGCCGCCCCTACGGGGCTGTGCTTCCTCGCGCCGGTACCCAGCGCTGAAGCGCTGGGCTACTCTTCCTCGCGCCTACGGCGCTTTCTAGTCGCGCACGATCAGCGTCACTTCCAGGGTGTGGGTGAGGTTGGCGCCGGTGGCGGTGATGGTGATGGGATAGGTGCACCGCCGGAGTGCTTGAAGGCCTGACGAAACGGGAATGAGTTTCCTCACGCTCATGGGCCCGACGAACAACTGGCGCAACTCTGATCGTCCTGCGTGATCACGATGATGATGGGCGTCAGGATGGCGGCAGTGATGCCGCCAAGAATCAGGATCTTCTTCTTCGGGCTCCACGGAGGCCGCTCGCCGCGCTCTTCGGTAGCGGTCTGCGCGATGCTGTCTTCCTGCACCCCGGGCGGAGTGGAATCAGGCTCCGACAGCGGCGGCGGCGCCGTAGTCCCGGGGGCGCGCACTTCCAGCATCTGCCCGGCGCTCACTTCGCGGCCCGGTCCCACCACCACCAGCGAGTTCGGATCGCGCTCGTCCCGCTTGCGCTGTTTCACCACCACCTTGCCGCTATAGACCATCACCACCGTGCGCAGTTCGTCTACGAACACGTAGAAGTCCGTGCCGATCACTCCGATGACAGCGTGCGGCGTTTTGACTTCGTACTTCGCCCCCGGCTTGGTGAGCTTCACCACGCGGTTGCGCAGGCGTCCGAAGCTGAGTTCCAGCTCGGTTTGCTGGGAAGCGGCGTCGTGCTGCAGAACGCGCATCTGGCTGTTCGAGCCCATGCTCAGCAGCGAGCCGTCCAGCAGTTGCGCGCGCAAGCGTCCGGTTTGCAGCGTCCTGAGGGAGTCGTTCCACTGCAGCTCGTCCTTTACCTTCAGCGCCTGCTGGTTGCGGGTGGCGTCGGGACGGAGCGCGCCTACTTCGCCAGCTTTTTGGCCGGATGCCGCAGCTTGCGGCGATGCCAGCGCCGGCAAAGGAGAAATCAGGAAGCACAAGAGGACGGCAATCCCTTTTGCAGCCAGGGAGCGAGTGGCGGTACGAGGCATGACGACCTCCCGTGGTACCGGCTCCTCGGCGGGTAACCTGGCCCGCCGCGACTCTGAGGAGAGGCGCAAAGCCTAGACCGGGGTGGGCTGCTCGTCAAGCGAGAGCTCATGTAGTCATGTAGTCATGTGGTCATGTGGTCATCTGGTCATGTGGCCATCTGAAACCGGGTGATTCGGGCAGCCAGATGACCAGATGACCACATGACTACATGGTCTTACTTTCCCAGCACGATCTTGGCGATGGTCTGGAGCTGCATGTTGCTGGTGCCTTCGTAAATCTTGCCGATCTTGGCGTCGCGGAAGTACTTCTCCACCGGATAGTCCTTGGTGAAGCCGTATCCGCCGTAGATCTCCACCGCCAGCGAGCACACGCGCTCCGCCACCTGCGAAGTAAAGAGCTTGGTCATGGCGGCTTCCTTCACGAAGCTCATGCCCGCGTCCTTCATGCGGGCGGCGTTGTAGACCATCATGCGCGCCGCTTCCAGCTCGGTGGCCATCTGCGCGATCTGGAACTGCAGTCCCTGGAACTCGGCCACCGGTTTGCCGAACTGCTTGCGCTCCTGCGCGTACTTCACCGCGTACTCGAAGGCGCCGCGCGCCATCCCCACCATCTGGGCACCTATGCCGATGCGCCCTTCGTTCAGCGTCTCCATGGCGATCTTGTAGCCCTTGCCCACTTCGCCCAGCACGTTCTCCCGGGGGACGCGGCAGTCCTCCAGGATCAACTCGCAAGTCGAAGGGGCGCGGATGCCCAGCTTGTCCTCCTTCTTGCCCACGCTGAAGCCGGGGAAACCCTTCTCCACCAGAAACGCGGTGATGCCCTTGTAGCCTGCGCCCGGGTCCATGGTGACGAAGAGCACGAATAACCCGGCTTCCTTGGCGTTGGTGATCCACAGCTTGCGGCCGTTCAGGACGTACTCGTTCCCCCGCAGTTGGGCGCGGGTCTGCAGGGCGAAGGCGTCGGAGCCGGAGCCTGCCTCACTCAACGCATAGGCGCCCACAAGGTCGCGGGTCATGCGCGGCAGGTAGCGTTTCTTCTGCTCCGCGGTGGTCCAGGTGAGCAGAGCGTTGTTCACCAGCGTGTTCTGCACGTCCACGATCGCGCCGGCGGAGGCGTCTACGCGCGAAACTTCCTCCACCGCCAGCACCGCCTCGAAGAAGCTGCCCGCGCCCCCGCCATATTCCTCCGGCACCTCGATGCCCATCAGTCCCAGCTCGAAAAACTGGCGGATCAGGCCCTCGTCGAAGACGGCCTTCTCGTCCATTTCCCGGACCAGGGGGCGGATCTTGTCCTCAGAAAAGCGACGGACGTTGTCGCGAAACAGGACTTCGTCCTCGGTCAGCGCCACCAGGGGCGGCGGTGGTGCGGGCTTTTGGGGCAAGGCCTGGTTCATGGGGGTGCCTGCGGCGACGGATTCACCGCCAGAAATTTTAACACCGGGAGCGGGGTTGCCGGCTGCTCGGAGAGGGGGCGCTGGGACGGCTCGAACCTAGCGCCGCCGGCGGCGGTAGACAATGCGCAGCTTCTCGCCTTCGAGGATTTTGCGGATTTGCGCCCGGGCATGGACGGCCCAGGGGCCGGAGCTGTCCATGCGGGCGTAGGTCTGCCAGTGGGGCAGGGCCTTGCGCGGCAGCTTCATCTTCTCGTAAGCGAGGGCGAGGTTGTAGTGAGCGTCGGCGTAGGTGGGCGCAAACTGGATGGCGGTGCGATAGGCCTGCGCCGCATCCGGCAGACGCCCGGTTTCGTCCAGCACGTTGCCCAAGTCGAAGTAAGCGAGGGCGTAGCGCGGGTCGGCCTCGATGGCCTGGCGATAGTGCTGCTCCGCCAGCGTGTACTCGCGGCGGTTGTAGTACAGCGTGCCCAGGTTGATGTGGGCGGCGGCGTGCTCCGGATCGAGTTCCAGCGCCTGCTTGTAGGCTGCGATGGCCTGAGGATGCGTGGCGGGATCCTCTTCCAGGGTGATGCCGCGGGCGAAGAAGTCTTCCGCCGACTCCGCCGGAGGCATGGGCTTCACCTTCGCCGACACCAGGTTCTCCCGGGGAGCGAAGTCCAGAACGAACTGCCCGGCTAGAGGTTCCACCGCGCTGCCCCGGTGGCGGAAGGCCACCCGGGTCCCGGTGGAGAAGATGCTGGTCTCCAGCAGTGGGTTCTTCAGGCCCGCCACCTGGCGCTGCATGGCTTCCAGCGACTCGCGGATCACCGCCGGCCGCACCCGCTTGGAGCGCAGGTCGCGCAGCGTCTTGATTTGCAGGAGATCAGAAAAGGAATAGGCTTCCGCGGGCCCGATCAATCCGGCCCGCTCCCAACCCGCCAACTGCTGCGCCGTCACCCGCAGGATGCGCAGCGCGTCCGCTCGAGGGTATCGTTCCACTTTGTCTGTTAGTCGAGTGCCTCTTGCTTACCCGCCATTATCAAAAGCGGAGCGAACTCGCGCAAGGGAAAGTTTTCCACAGACACTAGAGAGGCAATAGCGATCTCCGATCTGCGATGTTGAGGCGACTGGCGGGCGTGAGCGCAGGTGAGCGCAGCGAATCGAAGCGGGAGTCCGCCGCCGAAATCCCGAGTCCGCCGCGGCGGACGTGGGGATCTCCACCTTTACGCCACCCAGCAACGCCGCAGGTGAGCGCAGCGAGCCGAAGCGGGAGCCCGCCGCCGAAATCCCGAGCGCAGCGAGGGATCTCTACCTTTACGCCACCCAGCAACGCCGCTAG
>CAZXVY010000198.1:0-5342 GCA_964644115.1 uncultured Terriglobales bacterium | reverse complement strand
GCTTCTTCCAGCCGCACCAGTACGTCTCCGTGGACTACACCCGGCAGGACGTGCTGGTGTTCACCGTGGAGGGCAAAGGCGAGGTCCCGCAGAGCGGGACGGCCGGGCAGGCGGGCATGCATCCCAGCGCCGGCATCCAGGTGGTGAAACCGGAAGTGGAGCGCGAGGAGCCGCTGCACGCCGAGCTCAGGGCGTTCCTCAAGGCGGTGCGGGAGAGGAGCACGCCCGTGGTTTCCCTGGACGACGGGCGTCGCGCCCTGGCGGTGGCGCTGGACATTCTGGCCGCTATCCGCGAGCACGGCCGCCGCATCAACCTTGACGCTGCTGGTCCCGCTCCCGGGCCTTCGTCCCTCCAACAGTGAGACAATAGTTACGGGGAGCCGTTTCCCCGCATCCTAAGTTTTTGCGGCTATCCGGCCGGCAGCGACCCTATGGCGCACACTGAAATCCCGCAGACCACACCGGGTCCGGCCGCGACCGAGCCCGGCCGTGGCGGCCTATCCGGCCCGGCGCCGAGGCGCGCGCCTGTCTACGACGTGCCTACGCTGCTGCTGGAGCTGGACGACGAGCGCACCCGCGCCCGCCGCCGCGAAGGCATGCTGGTCTCGATGGTCGTGCACCTGCTGGCGCTGATCGCCCTGATCCTGCTGCCCAAGTACCTTCCAGTGCGGGAGCTGGTTTCGCCGAGCACGGAGGACCTGCTGCGCAACCGCAATCTCACCTACCTGTCGCCGCCTCCCGACACCCAAACGCCTCCGGTGCAGGCGCCGGAGACGAACATCATCTCCGACAAGAACCGCATCGCCACCTCGCGAGCGCCGGTGCTGGACCGAAAAGCGCTGGAGGAACTGCGCGATAACCGGCAGCCGGGTGCTCCGTCTCCGGCCGCACCCGCGCCGCAAGTCCCAGCCACGGCAGCGGGCGTGGCTGCGGCGCCGCCCGCGGGCCAGGCTGCGCCACAGACTCCGCCCGGAAATCAGGTGGCCAGCCTGCAACCGCCTCCGCTGACCACCAAGAACGCGTTCGGAAGGGGCTTGTCTGCCGGCTCGGCCATCGAGCAGGCGGCGCGAGCAGCGGCGCGCGGGGGCGGCGGAAGCCCGCGGCGTTCGGGCGGGGACTACGGCCTGGGTCAAGGCGGCTCGCAGGGCAGAGTGGGCAGCGACTACGACGTTCTCAGCGACACCATGGGAGTGGACTTTGGGCCTTACCTGGAGCGCGTCCTGCAATCGGTGCGCACCAACTGGTACACCTTGATCCCCGAGGTGGCGCGCGCGCCGCTGATGAAAAGCGGCAAGTTGACCATTGAGTTTGCCATCCTCAAGGACGGCAGCGTAGCCGGCATGAAGCTGGCCACGCCCTCGGGGGATGTCTCGCTGGATCGCGCTGCCTGGGGCGGCATCACTGCGTCCAATCCGTTTCCGCCGCTGCCTCCCGAGTTCCGCGGAGACTACCTGCGCCTGCGCTTCCGCTTCTATTACAACCCCGGCAGGAACGAACTGCAGTAGTGACGACGCGGCCGGGGACGGCCGCGCCACACGGCCGCGCCACACTACAATGACGGCATGCGGGCGCTGCGCCAGGAGGCAGTGGGGCTGATCGTGGTGGCGCTGCTGGTGCTGGCCTATCTGCTGGCCAGGTACGGCAGCGTGCTTCCCTGGAGTGCGCGGTGACGGCGGCTGGGCGGAACGAGGGACAGCGCGGGCAGGATGCCCGCGCCGGCCAGAGGCCGGGCGAGACGCCGGCGCTACGCCAGGATTCGGCGCTACCCCTGCTGGTCGCAATTCTCGGTCCGACGGGCAGCGGGAAGACGGCGCTCTCGCTGGCGCTGGCCGAGCGCTTCAGCGGCGAGATCGTGAACTGTGATTCCGTCGCGCTCTACCGCGAGCTCGAGGCCGGGACCGCGAAGCCTTCGGCGGCCGAACGCAAGCGCGTGCCGCATCATCTGCTGGACGTCGCCGGGTTGAGCGAGGGCGTCACCGCGGGTGACTACGCGCGGCGCGCGCGCGCGGTGCTGGAGGGGATTTGCGGGCGGGGGCGCTTGCCCATCGTGGTGGGCGGAACCGGGCTCTATCTGCGCGCGCTGCTTGACGGCCTGTTTGCCGGCCCTCCGCGCTCGGAGGAGCTGCGAGAGCGGTTGCGGGAACGGGCCGCAGAACGGGGCTCCGCGTATCTGCACCGCGTGCTCAAGCGCCTGGATACCGCGGTGGCGGAGAATATCCATCCTAACGACACGCCCAAGCTGATCCGCGCCGTCGAAGTTTGCCTGGCGTCGAAAAAGCGCATGTCGGAGCTGTGGCAGCGCGGGCGGGATCCGCTCCAGGGCTTTCGCATTCTGCGCCTGGGGCTCGATCCGGAGCGCAACGCGCTGTACGCCCGCATCAACCAGCGGGCCCGGAAGATGTTTGACGATGGCCTGGTGGAAGAAACGCGCAGGCTGCGCGAGAAGTATGGCGATGCAGCGCGTCCGCTGGCTTCCCTGGGCTACAAGCAGGCGATGCAGCATCTGCGCAGAGAGATTGACCTGAAGCTGGCCGTCTGGGCCACCCAGCAAGCCCACCGCAACTACGCCAAACGCCAGATGACCTGGTTCCGCCGTGAGCCGGAAGTGCGCTGGTTGCGGGGGTTTGGAGATGAGTCGGAAGTGCAGCAGCAGGCCGTGGCGGTGGTGGAAGAATGTGTTACCGCGGATTTGCGCGGATGAACGCGGATCAGGAGGTAGGAGGGAGGAGGGAAGAGGGAGGAGGAAGGAGGAAGAAGAGGTTGGCGCCGGGTCAAAGACCCGGCGCCACACAGGCTGTTTAGGCCTTCAGGCCGGCGCGCTTGCCGGTTTCGATGAACTGCTTGAGGCGGGTGGCCAGCAGATCAGACCAGCCGCCTGAGTAGTTCTGGCGTGTCTCCTCGCTGACTTCGCCGATGGCGCGGTGGGTGAGCTTGAGCGTGGTGGCGCTCTTGCCCGCCGGCTCGAGCGCGTAGGCAATGAAGCCGCTCACCGCTCCGCTCATGCCCATGTGTCCGGAGAGCGTGAGGCGTTTGTTGCGCTCGATGGCGGTGACCACGGCCCACAGGGCGCCTTCGTCTTCGGCCTTGCTCTTGTCCTTGTTTTGGCCCCAGACTTCGTACATGCGCCCGCCGACGCGGGGTTCGAGAACGATGTCGGTGGCGTTCTGGTTGATCAGGTAGGGTGCGCCCCACCAGGCGGCAACGTCCTGGGTGAGGGCTTCGAAGACCCGGCTGGGCGGGGCCTCGATGCGCACTTCCTGCTCGATGTGGATGGCGTTCAGCGCAGGTGCGGCGCTGGGCTGGATGGATGCAACCTTCTTTGCGGCGGTGCTCATGACGTCTTCTCCTTGGGTGAATCGTGGGGTGGTTTCGGCGCTGCGCTTCAGCCGCAGCAAGGACGCGGCCCACTCGGCCTCGTAGGGGCTGATCCAGCGCTCGTAAATCTGTTGCAAGGGCACGGCGTTGAGGTGGTTCCAGCGCTCGCGTCCGCGACGACGGATCGTGACCAGGCGGGCCCGCTCCAAAACACCCAGGTGCTTCATCACCGCGAACCGCGTGGTGCGGAACCGGCCCGCCAGTTCCCCGGTGGTGCGGGGCCGCAGGCGGAGCAGGTCGAGAATGCGGCGGCGGCTGGGGTCGGAAAGCGCCTTCCAGACGGGGGTGAGCCCATCGGGCCTGGCTTTGGACCTCGGCTTGGCTACGGTCTCTGCCATAATGTGACTATATGGTCACATATTAGACGCTTGGAAGTCAAGAGGGGTTGCAGTTTTTTCAGGAGGGAGGAGGTAGGAGGGAGGAGGCAGGAACGCGCCGAGGCAGGCTACAGACGAGCCGTTGCAAGCAACGTCTCTACATAGTCACCCGGCGTACTTGGATCTCCGTGCTATTGTCGGGACATGGTACGACGCCTCGTCGTGCTGTTGCTGCTGTTGCTTGTTCCAACCCTTTCCGCGCGCGACAAGTATCAGCGGCCGGAAGCGGTGAAGCTGACGCGCGGCGGCGAGAAGTGGGCCGAACGCACGCTGAAGAAACTTTCTCTGGAAGAAAAAGTTGGGCAGATGTTCATGCTCAAGGCCCCCGCCCAGTTCCTGAACCTGGAGAGCCCCGAGTACATCGCGCTGCGCGACGCGGTGGATCGCTACCATCTGGGCGGGTTTCTGCTGACGGTGCGGGCGGAAAACGGCACCGTGTATCGCAACCAGCCTTACGAAGCGGCCATGTTCACCAACCAGTTGCAGCGGGAGTCGGAGCTGCCGCTGATTTTTGCCGCCGACTTCGAGCGCGGGCTGGCCATGCGTTTCGACGGCACCACCGGGTTCCCGCACGCCATGGCTTTCGCCGCGGCGGGCAAGCCGGAGTACGTGGAGGCCTTCGCTCGAGTGGTGGCGCAGGAAGCGCGGGCCATCGGCGTGGTCTGGAACTTCTTCCCCGTGGCCGATGTGAACTCGAATCCGGTGAATCCCATCATCAACACCCGCGCCTACAGCGAGGACCCGCAGCAGGCGGGAGCGCTGGCGGCGGCGTACATCCGCACTTCGCGGCAGTACGGCCTGCTGACCACGGCCAAACACTTTCCCGGGCACGGCGACACCTCCACCGACTCGCACGTGGAGGCGGCGCGGGTGGTGGGCGACCGCAAGCGCCTGGAGACGGTGGAACTGCCGGCCTTCCGGAGCGCGTTCGAGGCGGGCGTGGACACGGTGATGGTGGGCCACGTGACCGTGCCCGCGCTGGATCCTGATCCGCGCGCCGTAGCTTCCACTTCGCGGCCGGTGATCACCGGACTGCTCAAGCAGCAGATGAAGTTCGAAGGCCTGGTGGTCCCGGACGCCATGGACATGGCGGCGCTGACGCGGCTGTATCCGGCATCCTCCGGCTTGGCCGGGCGCGCGGCGGTGGACGCGGTGAAGGCAGGCAACGACATGGTGCTGCTGCCGGCGGACGTGGAAGCGTCGTACACGGCGCTGCTGGAGGCGGTGCGCAGCGGCGAGGTCCCGATGCCGCAGATTGACGCCAGCGTGCTCAAGATCCTGAAGCTGAAGGCGTCGGTGGGGCTGGACAAGGCGCGGCTGGTGGACATGCCGTCGCTGTCGCGGCTGATCGCGCGGCCGGAGCACCTGGCGCTGGCCCAGCAGGTGGCCGACGAGGCCGTCACCCTGGTGCGGACCAACGGGCGGGTGCTGCCGTTGCCCCCGCCGGCCGCGGCCCGGGCTGCGGAAACTCCTTCGGAGAATGGAACTCCGGCGGCCGGGCCTGCGTATGCCCCGGAGGAGGAGAAGGCGGCAGTGCGCCGTCTGGCGGCGGTGGTCTTCACCGACGACTTGCGGTCCGACTACGGACGG